>DATGJS010000276.1:0-11792 GCA_035295025.1 Bradyrhizobium sp. | reverse complement strand
CACACCGAGCTCGCCGAGATCGTGCTCGACGAGAGCGGCTACACCGAGATGTGGCAGAAGGACCGCTCGGCGGATGCCGCCGGCCGGCTCGACAATTTGAAAGAGCTCGTGCGCTCGATGGAGGAGTTCGAGAACCTGCAGGGCTTCCTCGAGCATATCGCGCTGGTGATGGATCGCGACGGCAACGCCGACGACGACGCGGTGTCGCTGATGACCCTGCATTCGGCCAAGGGACTCGAGTTCGACAACGTATTCCTGCCCGGCTGGGAGGAAGGCCTGTTTCCAAGCCAGCGCACGCTCGACGAACAGGGCCGCGCGGGACTGGAGGAAGAACGCCGTCTCGCCCATGTCGGGCTGACGCGCGCCCGCCGCCGCGCCAAGATCTATTTTGCCACCAACCGCCGCATTCACGGCACTTGGTCGACCACGATCCCCTCGCGCTTCCTCGACGAATTGCCGGCGCACAATGTCGAGATCACCGAATCCAAGGGCGGCTCGGGTTGGGGCGGCGCCGGCGGCTATGGGCCCTCGCGCTTCGACAATGTGGAATCTTTCGGATCACACTACACGACACCGGGCTGGCAACGCGCGCAAGCCAACCGCGCGCGCGGCGCGAGCGGGCGTCAGAGCCATTTCAACCAAGGCGGCTTTGCGGAAGGCCCATCGCCCTTTGCCGCGCGCGAGGGCGGCGGCTTTCCGCGCAACAAGCGCACGCCGCTTGTGATCGAGGGCGAACTGATCGCCAAATCCACCGACGCGGCGTCCGAATTCAAGCTCGACGACCGCGTGTTTCACCAGAAATTCGGCTACGGCCAGGTGGTGAAAATCGACGGCAACAAGCTCACGATCGTGTTCGAGAAGGCCGGCGAGAAGAAAGTGATCGATAGTTTCGTCGAGCGGGCGTAACGCCAGATTTTTCAGCTCTTTTCCCGAATACGATCCGGCTTGGTTACCGCTTCCTATCCGTCGCGTTGCAATATTGGTGATTTCCGAGGATTTACCGCAATTCGGCGCATTTGAACGAATTTTGATCGGCAATACTTCCCACGCTTCTTTACGGAAAACTTGCCCGTCCTCTGTACGATCCCAGGACAAATGGTCCTTTGTCGGCCGTTTATTACGGCTTCGGGGTCGCTCAGATGAGCTTGCAATTCAAAACGGTCAAGAAAAACGAGCCAAAATCGTTTCTCCAGGACCTTGAGGACGCCGTTTCCCGCGGCACGCCCGAGAGTCGCGCGCGGGCGCTGTGGCACACCACCGAATTGATGATCGCCGGCCGTTTCAGCGACGACGAAATTTGGACTTTCGGCGAGGTGGTCACCCGGCTCGCCGACGAAATCGAAGTGGCGGCCCGCGCGCAACTATCGGAGCGGCTCGCTCATTTCGACCAAGCGCCGGTCAACATCGTTCACAAGCTCGCCTTTGACGATGCGATCGAGGTCGCCGGTCCCGTGCTGCGGGAGTCCAAGCAGCTCGAGACCTATGCGCTGGTGGCCAATGCCTGCACCAAGAGCCAGGCGCACATGCTCTCGATCTCGAAGCGCGAAACGCTGGAAGAGCGCCTGACGGACGAACTCGTGAGGCGCGGCAACCGGGAGGTCGTGAATTCGGTCGCCAGCAACAGCGGCGCGAAGTTCTCCGAATTTGGTTTCCTGAATATGATCAAGCGCGCGGAGGGTGATTCGATCCTCGCCGAGCAACTTGGCCTGCGCAAGGACATCCCACGGCATATCTTCCAGCAGTTGATCGCCAAGGCGACCTCCGACGTGAAGAGGCGGCTGGAGCTCGAACGCCCTGATATCGCCGAACATATTCAGTCGTCCGTGACCGAGCTTGCGGGCGAATTGCAATCGAAATTCGGTCCCGTCTCGCGCAGCCATTTTGTCGCCAAGCGCGTGGTCTCGACGCAACATCGGGAAGGCAATCTGAACGAAGCCAGTATCTCGACCTATGCGCGCTCGCACCGGGTCGAGGAAGTCATGATCGGGCTATCGCTGATGTGTTCCCTGCCGGGCGATGTGATCGAACGGGCGCTGTTGAACAAAAGCCGCGAAATGCTGCTGATCCTGGCCAAGTCCCTCGGCTTCTCATGGGACACGACCATGGCGCTCTTGTTCCTCGGCGCCAAGGATCATCGCATCACCGCCAGCGATTTGAGGGAGCTGGAAAGCGATTACGGCCGTCTCAACGTCGAGACGTCCCGCAGCGTTTTGGAGTTCTGCCGGACGCATCGAACCGGCATCGTGCCGGAAGCGAACATGAAGGCGGCGTTTTCCACGCAGTGAGGGGGGCTTACAGTATGAACGCGATTCCGTTTGGGAAAGGGGTCCCGGCATTCGGCAAGGCCGCCCCGCAAGGCTTTGGCCGCAAAGGCGGCACGGCGAGCGAAACCGGCGAGCCGTCGAAGCAGGACGGCGGCGCGCTGGACACGGCACGCACCGTGCTTGAAGCCGCCAACGACTTCAAGGACCAGGCGACGGCCGCGGTCTGCCGGCGGGTGATCGACGCAAGCATGAACGGCCAGCAGCCGGAGCTGTCGGACCTGCGCATCATCAACAATTATTTTCAGTAAGGGCGAACCGAGCGCTTTTATCCTTCCCCTGGCGGGGGAAAGGATAAGAACCTACTTCTCCCCCAAGACATCCCCGAACAGCACCCAGGATTTGCCGTCGAACCGCGCCATTTGAATCTGGCGGATCGGCGTGACGTTGTGCGGGTCGGTGTAAATCTTGATGCCCGGCAACAGCATCGGCAGCGCGACGCCATTCAACGATTTCGCCTGCTTGATGATATTGTCGCGGCTCACATCGTCGCCGCACTTCTTCAACACCTCGGCCATGATCTGCGCCGCCGTATATCCTTGCACATTGTAGAGATCGCCGGTCGAGGCGTTGGGCTGATATTTCTTCATCCAAGCCAGCCAGTCCTTGAGCGCGGAATCATCCGCCCAGCGCACATCATTGGGGTCCTTGAGATAAAGTCCCGTCACCACGCCGATCGCGTTTTCGATTCCCGCTGGCTCCAGCACCGCCGAGAAGGAATTCGAAACCGACGGCAGAATGATCAGGGGTTTCCAACCCATGCTCGCGGCTTTCTTGATGGCTTGGGCCGCGAATTTCGGCGTCGCTTCCGCGAAGAAAACATCCGCGCCCGATTCCCGCATCGTGACCATTTGCGAATCGATGGTCGGATCGGCGGTCAGATAGGTCGTCTCGGACACGAGCTGACCAACATGTTCGCCGAGGCCCGCCTTGAAGCCGCGCACATAATCCTTTCCCGCATCCTCGTTCGGCGCGATCACCGCGATCTTCGCGTCGGGCTTGGTTTTCAGAATATATTCGGCGTAGAGACGGCCTTCGAGTTCGTAAGTGGGGTTGAACCCGACCGTCCAGGGAAAATGCTCGGGATCGTTCCACCGCGTCGCGCCGGAGGAAACGAAGATCTGCGGCACGCCCCTCACATTGAGATATTTCTGCACCGAGATGTTCGGCGCGGTGCCGACCGACGAAAACATCGCCAGCACGCCGTCCTGTTCGACCAGCTTGCGGGTCTGCTCGACCGTCTTGGCGGGCGAATAGCCGTCGTCGAGCGTCAAGAACTCGATCTTGCGGCCGTTGATGCCGCCCTGATCGTTGAGCATCGCAAAATAAGCGGCTTCGGCGCGCGAGATCGTGCCATAGGCGGAAGCCGGCCCGCTATAGGGCGCGGTATTGCCGAGCTTGATCGTGGTCTCGGCGGCATCGCAAACACCCGACAGGGCCGACAACGCGGTCGCGAGCCAACAAACTTTCAAAACGCGCTTGGATATCGACACGGCCGGATGCCCCTTTTTCACGATGGTCTGACGACAGGCGGCAGGATATTTTGATTGGAAGGTCGTGGGCAAACGCAAAAAAAGCAGGTCGTTGCCGCAAACCGTCCCTCGATCGCATGGCTCTGATATTTGGGACGTTCGAAAAAAGCCGTCCCACGCCGATTGCGCGACGGCCCTTACCTCCCCATTTGACCCTCAAGCGCGACGGGATTGGGTTAAATCTCAACACGCCTTAACTCATGACTTTTTTCGAATTTCATGCTCCACCGGATTCCCACCTCACGAAACACCCGCCTCTCACTGTTCTCGCATTCCTTTCATCAAGATGACCATCCAGAATTGACCCATGGCTCCCATCATATCCGTCTCGAACCTCTCCAAAACCTATGGCTCCGGTTTCAAGGCGCTGAAAGGCATCGATCTTGCGATCGAGAAAGGCGAGATTTTCGCATTGCTCGGCCCCAATGGCGCGGGCAAAACCACGCTGATCAGCATCATTTGCGGAATTGCCAATCTCAGTGAGGGCCGCGTCACCGTCGGCGGTCACGACATCATCCGTGACGCCCGCGCGGCGCGGACCATGATCGGGCTTGTGCCGCAGGAATTGCACACCGACGCCTTTGAGTCGGTATGGGGAACGGTGAGCTTTTCCCGCGGCCTGTTCGACAAGCCGAAAAATCCGCCTTACATCGAAAAGGTGCTGAAGGATTTATCGCTGTGGGACAAGAAGGATTCCAAGATCGTCACGCTTTCCGGCGGCATGAAACGCCGCGTGATGATCGCAAAAGCGCTGTCGCATGAGCCGCAGATTCTGTTTCTCGACGAGCCGACGGCGGGCGTCGATGTCGAACTGCGCAAAGGCATGTGGGAGGTGGTGCGCTCGTTGAAGGCGTCCGGCGTCACCATCATCCTGACCACGCATTACATCAGCGAGGCCGAAGAGATGGCCGACCGGGTCGGGGTCATCAACAAAGGCGAGATCATCCTGATCGAGGACAAGGCAAAGCTGATGGCGAAGCTCGGCAGGAAGCAGCTCAAATTGCATTTGCAAGGCAGGATCGCAACCATCCCGTCCGAGCTTGCACCCTATCAGCTCGAACTGTCCGACACCGGCAGCGCATTGACCTATCATTACGACGCCAAGGGCGAGCGCACCGGCATCACCAGCCTGCTTGGCGACCTCCGGGCCGCCGGCATCCGTTTCGCCGATCTCGAAACCAATCAAAGTTCGCTGGAAGATATTTTCGTGAGCCTGGTGCATCGAACCTCGGGGAATGGCGCGGCGGGAGCGGGAGTGAGCGCGCCATGAATTTCCGGGCCGTCCGCGCGATCTACAAATTCGAGATGGCGCGCACTTGGCGCACGCTGCTGCAAAGCATCGTCTCGCCGGTGGTTTCGACCTCGCTTTACTTCGTGGTATTCGGCACCGCGATCGGCTCGCGCATCACCTCCGTCGAGGGCGTCAGCTACGGCACTTTCATCGTGCCGGGGTTGGTGATGCTGTCGGTTCTGACCCAGAGCATCGCCAACGCCTCGTTCGGAATCTATTTTCCGAAATTCGTCGGCACGATCTATGAAATCCTGTCGGCGCCGATTTCCTATTTCGAGATCGTGCTTGGCTATGTCGGCGCGGCCGCGACCAAATCGATCATTCTCGGCCTGATCATCCTGGCCACCGCCAGCCTGTTCGTGCCGCTGCACATCCATCACCCGCTGTGGATGCTGACCTTCCTGGTGCTCACCGCCGTCACCTTCAGCCTGTTCGGCTTCATCATCGGCATCTGGGCCGACGGGTTTGAGAAGCTTCAGATGATTCCGATGCTGGTGGTGACACCGCTGACCTTCCTCGGCGGCAGCTTTTATTCAGTGAACATGCTGCCGCCGGGCTGGCGCACCGTCACGCTGCTCAACCCGGTGGTCTATCTGATCAGCGGCTTCCGCTGGAGCTTTTACGAAATCGCCGACGTCAGCGTTGCCTTGAGCTTGGGCATGACGCTGACATTCCTTTTGATCTGCCTGATCGTGGTGGCCTGGATTTTCAAAACCGGATACCGCTTGAAGAATTGACGCATTAAAGCCTTATTAAGGCCGGCCCGGCGCGAAAGGGTGGGCGGCTGGAACCAAAATACCCTTTCAGGCATAGTGGGTGCGGGAATAGAGCATGATCCGGAAAAGTGTGAAGCGGTTTTCCGAAAAGATCATGCTCAAACAAAGAATTAAAGCGCGATGACGATTCAACCAAATCTCATCGCGCTTTAAAAGCAAAACGGTTCAGAAAAGGGCGTGGAGGCCAAAGGTAAATGCGTTTCTCTCTCATCGCTGCGGCGGCGCTGACGCTGTTTTCGTTCGGCTCGGCTCAGGCTAAAGTCTCCATCACCGTCGATAAGGACGCGCAGATGATGAGCGTCGCGGTTGACGGCGTTCAGCGCTACCAATGGCCGGTCTCGACCGGAAATCCGTCGCATGAGACGCCAAACGGCACCTTCCGCACCTTCCGGATGGAAGAGGATCACTACTCCAAGGAATTCGATGACGCGCCGATGCCGCACTCGATCTTCTTCACCAAGATCGGCCATGCGATTCACGGCACCGATTCCGAAGGCCGCCTGGGCACGCCGGTGTCGCATGGCTGCGTGCGGCTGTCGCGCGCCCATGCCGCGACACTTTACGCGCTGGTGCAGGAGGAAGGCGTTCTCAACACCATTGTGACGCTGACCGGGTCGTCGCAAGTGGCGCTGGCGCGCAATCCGAGAACCCGCGAGACCATCGCGGTGGCGCGCCGCAATCCAGCCCAAGCCGATGCGCCTTCCTATGGTCAACCTTCCTATGGTCAATATGGCAATGTCGGCGATCTCGTCACGCTGGCGCCGCCCAGCGCGCCGCGCCAGATCGTGCCGCAAGCGCGCGTCGATGATGGCTACATCTATCCCGCCGACGGCAGTTCGGCGGATCAGCGCTATCCCGCGCCGCGCGGCAACCGCCGCGCCTATGACGGCAACGTCTATTATTATCCGCAGCAACAAACCTATGACGGCTCCGCCTCTCAGCAACCGCAACGCTATTACTATCAGCAGCGCGGCTTGTTCGGATATCCGAACTGATATTCCGGCCGGTGGCGCGGCGAAGATCATCTCTCCTCTATTCCGCTCTATTCCGCGCCCCGAAGCCTGCACGAGGTGTTGCAAGTCACGGAATTACCTCTCATGCATGATTTGCAGACGTCCACACATTGGTTGAGCTGCCTGGCGTCATAAAACGAGTAGCGCTGGGCAATGCAGGCCCGCTGCTCGGGGGTGTAATCCACCTCCCGCGAGCAGGCCGTCAGGCCAACAGCCAGAACCAACAAGCAAACCTGACGTCGCAATCGCACGTCACGCCCCCTTGGTTGAGCGCAGCCTGACCCGTCGCGCCCAGATCGGGCCAAGCGGCCTCCGATTTTCCGAAGTCGAGATCAAAAATTGTGACGCGGTATATTCAAACGTCGGAAAATCGGCGTTAGCCTATAATCATCTGGCGGCACGAGAGTTTCTGCAAAGCCCTACTTAAAATGAACGCCTGTTGAGCGAATCCGCAAAAAGTAAACGCCTAGAGCATGATCCGGAAAAGTGTGAAGCGGTTTTCCGAAAAGATCATGCGCAAACAAAGAATTAAAGCGCGATGACGATTCAACCAAATCTCATCGCGCTTTAGTGGTCCGATTCTAACATTTGCATCCCTTCTCGGCGGCCACTTTTGCAAATGTTAGAATCAAAGGACCACTAGCAAATATAGGTTTCTAGTGTCCCGATTCCGAAGTTCGTAGTGTTTTCGGAGCCACGTTTCGAACTTCGGAAAGTCATGTGTACTAGCAAACCTGTTGATTCTAGTACCGATTTTCTATTTGAAGTTCCTGGAGCGAATTCGCCGCTTGTGGTGCAGGAACTTCAAATAGGCGGTACTAGGATGGTACTTCATTACTCATCCGCAGTTTGGCCGTGACATGTCGATATCGAACGGTTTGAACACCAGCCCGTCTTCCCGAGGGCGGAAGAGCGGCGGCTCGCTGTTTTTGTTCGTGGCCGCGGCACTTCTTCTTTTCGCGGCGGTGGCCGGCGCGGCTTTCCTGCTGTGGCGGCCGACGACCTTGCGAATCGCGGTGGGACCACCGGGAAGCGACGATCAGAAATTGATTCAAGGATTGGCGCAGGCCTTTGTCCAGGAGGGAAGCCCGGTCCGCCTTACAGTGGTCTCGACCTCGGGCACGATCGAGAGCCTGGCGCTGCTTCAGGCGGGCGGGGCCGACCTTGCGGTCGGACGCGCCGACGAGGACATGCCGAGCGACACCGGATCGGTTGCGATCCTGCGCAAGAATGTCGTGGTGATGTGGGCGCCTTCCGGAGCACCGCGGAAGGGCGGGAAGAAAGAGAGCAAACCGAAGATCAAGGAGATGGCCGATCTCGAAGGCCATCGTATCGGCGTCATCGGCCGCACGCCGGTCAATGTCACGCTGCTCCACGTGATCCTGACCGAATCCGGCGTCAACGCCGACAAGGTCGCGATTTCACGATTTTCCACCGCCCAGATCACCGACATGGTGCGCGACCCCACGATCGACGCGTTCATGACGGTCGGGCCGCTCGACAGCAAGATCACAACCGAGGCCATCACCACGACCGCGCGGTTGCGAGGCGAGCCGGCCTTTATCGCCATCGACGTTTCAGAAGCCATCGCCCATAAACACCCGCTTTATGAGGCGGAGGAAATCCCCGGAAGCTCGTTTACCGCTTCCCCCGCCCGTCCCGACGACACCGTCGATACCGTGGGCGTCAATCATTTGATCGTGGCGCCGAAATCCTTGTCCGACACTGCGGTCGGCGCCTTCACCCGCGCGCTGTTTACGGTGCGGCCCTCGCTCGCGCGCGAAACACCGACCGCCTCGAAAATCGAAAAGCCGGACACCGACAAGGACGCGGCGATCCCGGCGCATCCGGGAGCGGCGGCCTATATCGACGGCACCGAGCGGACCTTCCTCGACAAATATAGCGATTACATCTGGGGCGCGGTTTTACTTTTCTCGGTGCTCGGCTCGGGCACGGCGTGGTTGCGCCATTACTTCAAACGCGATGAGCGCACGCTCACGAGCCTTCATCGCGACAAATTATTGGCGGCGATCGCGCTTGTGCGCAAAACCGATTCGATCGAGGAACTCGACGGCCTGCAACAAGGCGCCGACGATTTCCTGCGCGAAACGCTTGAGGGTTACGATGACGGCGCGATCGAGGAAGGCGACCTGTCCGCCTATGGCCTCGTTCTCGAACAGTTTCACCATGCCGTCGCTGACCGCCGGGCGGCGATCGGCGCTCGCATAGCCGATACGCCGCGCCTTCAGGCTGGCAAGACCGCCGTCGGCTAATTCACGCCCTCTCCTCAAAAGCCGATCAGCCGCCGCACGATGCCGCCGATGCTGGCGTGATGATAATGCCGACGGTAATGCCGCGACCGCGGGGCGGATTCGTCATCCGCGCCGGATGCCATGGAAGACATGCGGCCGGGCCCGATGGATTCGAACTGCGCCTTCTGCTCGTCGGTCAGTTCGCCGTAGAAATCGTCGAGCGCGGCTTTGACGGTTTCGACCGCTTGCAGCATGGCATCAAGACGCTTGCCGGCGGCAGCCAGACGCGCCGGCGGCGTCAGCGGATCGTTAGGCTCGCAGGTCCCCTTGAGCATGTCGATGGCCTTGGCGCTCGCATCTTGCAGATTGTTAAGGCCCGCGCGCTGCGCCTCGGTCGGATGCAAACGCTGCTCGATCTCGGCCGCCGGCCAATCCGTCTGGCTAGGCTGTCCATTGCCGCAACCCTGCGCCAGCACTCCCTCGTTTTTGCGGCTTCGCTGCTGATCCACTCCGAGCGCCGTCAACCGCGATTTCTGCTCGTCGTTGAGGAGCCCGTAGAAATGATCGAGCGGCGGCTGAACGATATTGACCGCCGAGATCATCGCCTCCAGCCGCGATTGCATCGCGGCGAGCCGTCCCGACGCGGTCGAGGCCACTTGCGTCGGGCAGGCGGCCTTGATCGTCTGGGCCGCCCTCACCGTCGCATTGGCGAGTTCATCCAACGCCTTGCGTTGTTCGTCGTCAGGGGCCAACGCCTGTTGAATGCGGTCGATCGGAAGGCCGGCAATATCCTGCGTATCCTCGCCGCACATCTGCGCCAATGCATTCGGCTCGTTAGGCGGATGGCCGCTCACCGACGATGGCGCAGGGCCGCCGCCATAAGGCAGATAACCGGCCAGATCGTCATAGCCATAGGGCGCGAAGATACCGGCATAGATGTCGCCATAGCCATAATCCCAGAATGAAGGGTCGTAACCCCACAGCGCATAATCATAAATGTCATAATAAGCGAACGGCCAGAACAGCGGACCGACCCAGCCATAGCCGCCATTGCCGTGACGCCACCATCCGCCGTGACGACGATCGCTTAGGCCCGCTGTGGCCGCCGCGGCCGCGATCTGCGCGCGCGTGCCCGGATTATGCAGCGCGTTGTGGTTATGCAAGGCGGCCGCGACCGCCGCCCCCGCCAACGCGTGATGAACGGCGCTCGCCTGGAAGGCAGCATGACGCGACAGATTTCCGCCGGCATGGGACGCCGCCAGGGCGCGGCTGGCGCCGACATGGCCGGTGCGCGCCGCGCGTGAGATCGCGCTGCCGCCACCAAAATGCCGACCGCCTCCAGCAAAGCGCGCGCCACCGCCGTGAAAACTGCCACCGCGAAAACCACCGGCCCGCGCGCCGGCAAAATGACCGCCCCCGCCTGCGACGTGGGCGCCGCCACCCCCACGTCCACCGCCATGACCTCCACCACCATGACCGCCACCGCCGCCTCGTTGAGCCGCATAGCCCGCGCCTGACAGCGCGATTGAAAGCATCATGACGGAAAGCCATTTGAGTTTTGGCATTTTAATCTTCGACATGGCGTCCTCCTCCAAGCACCCCACCACATAGAGCCAGCAGAGATGCCCACACTTTCGGCCCCGCAAGTTCCATACAGGCGGCAAGCTGTGGCATTCACTGAACTCAACGTCGAAACGAACTTCCGGGTTCCTGCCTATTGCTGGGCGCACAATGAAAAAGCCCCGGACCATGGGGCCTGTTGCAATTTTACCAGCACCGTTTCCCGGCCGCGTCGTGGCCGCGCTTATTGGCGGCGTCCCTCTGGTTTCGAGCTCACTGCTCGCCGTCGCGAAGCCGCCGGTAGACCGCGCCCAGCACGTTGCAATAATCGTCGGTCCAGACCCGCTGCGCCTTGTTGGCGGCGGTCTCTTCCCACTGTTCGGACGCGGCCAATCTGCCGATATCGGCGTCCTCACGGGCCGACAGCACCACCGAGGTCGAGAAAATATACTCACCGTCGCGCCCGGAATCCTCGCTATAGACCCAGCTCTTGAGCGCGTTGGCGTCGGCAATGCCGACCACGACGCTGGAGAGTTCCAGATGCCGATTCGAAACATGCATCAGCACCGCGCCATGGGCAGCGAGTTTGTCCTTGTAGATTTTCATCGCCTCTTCGGTGGCGAGGTGAATCGGAATCGCGTCCGACGAATAGGCATCGACGATGATCAGGTCATAGAGAGCGTCCAGCTCGCGCGCGAAGGTCAGCCGCGCGTCGCCGATCACAGGCGCGAGGTTGGGTTGGCAGCGCTGGACATAGGTGAAATGTCGGGGATCGCGCGCGGTATCGACCATCGATTGATCGATCTCGAAAAATTTCCAGGTCTCGCCGGGCGCGGCCGCGCAGGTCAGCGTGCCCGCGCCAAGCCCGATCACCGCGACCCGCAGTGGCGCACCCTTGCGTTCTCGGATTGCCGCGACCGCCTGCCCGATGCCGCCGTCCCGGTGGTAATAGGTGATCGGCTCGGGCCGGCCGGAAACCGCCGTACCGTCGTCATTCTGGAATTTTTCGGCGCCATGGATCGTGGTGCCGTGCATCAGCACGTGATA
>DATGJS010000275.1:0-6832 GCA_035295025.1 Bradyrhizobium sp. | reverse complement strand
TCTTTAGGTCTACTTTAGGGAAGAACATCGCGTAGTCGATCCTAGCTGCTACGATCCAGGTTGGGTCGACCGACTCAGCGCGGCAACCAACCGTTAAGGAACAGGTGCGCGAGTGCGAAATGCAACCCTTATCCAGCGATTGGTAATTCTGTGCTCCATTATTCTGTTGGGTGTACGATCGGCAGTTGCCGCGCCTGACCCCGCCTTCACCCAGTTTATCGCCTCGCTGTGGCCGGAGGCGCAGGCGCAAGGTGTCGCGCGCGCGACGTTCGACCGCGAGACCGCGGGGCTTGAGCCTGATACCAAGCTGCCCGATTTGATCCTGCCGGGAAGGCCCGCGACCGGCGCGCCGTCTCAAGCCGAGTTCGTGCAGGTGCCGGCCGACTATATCAAGGAAGCCTCCATCGTTAGGCTTGCGGCCGAGGGCCAAAAGCTGATGGAAAAATATCGCGCCTCTCTCGATGGCATCGAGCAGCAATTCGGCGTGCCCGCGCCGATCGTGCTCGCAATCTGGGGCCGCGAAACCGATTACGGCCGCTACACGTTGCCTTACGACGGTTTGCGCGCGCTGGCGACGCAGGCCTATGTCGGCCGTCGCAAGGACCAGTACCGCAACGAGTTCATCCTCGCGCTGAAATTGATCAGTGACGGCGAGGTGACGCGCAAGGATTTGCGCAGCTCATGGGCGGGGGCTACGGGGCTGACGCAATTTTTGCCGTCGGAATTTTACCAGCATGCGGTCGATTTCGATCGTGATGGCCGCAAAGACATCTGGCACTCGGTGCCGGACGCGCTGGCATCTGCCGCCGGGCAACTCGTCAACAAGGGTTGGCGGAAGGGCGTGCGCTGGGCTTACGAAGTCGCGCCGCCCGCTAATGTCGATTGCACCATGGGTGTGCCGGAAGTGACCAAACCGCTTGGCGAATGGTTGCGCGAGGGCTTTATCCCCGTGCGCGGGCAAGAGCTGAACGCGGCTGAACAGGCTGAAGAAGCCTCGCTGTTGCAGCCGGAAGGCATTTACGGCCCGTCCTTTCTCGTCACCAGGAATTACTTCGTGATCAAGCAATATAATTTTTCCGATCTCTATGTGCTGTTTGTCGGTCATCTCGCCGACCGCATGGTGAGCCCGCTTGGCTTTGCGACGCCGTGGTCGGCGTCCAGGCAGTTGCGCACGGGGGATGTCGAGGCGATGCAGCGTCATCTCACCCGCATCAAGCTCTATGCCCATAAGATCGACGGCAAGGCCGGCATGCTGACGCGCGCGGCACTCGGCGCCTATCAGAAAAAGGCGGGGTTAAAGCTCGATTGCTGGCCGAGCAAAGCGGTGCTGCGCTCGCTCGAGCGCGCGCATTAAAATTTTCCAAACAAAACCCGGCCGCTTCGGACCGGGTTTTTAAGCTCAGGCGGTAAATGCGCCGATTAGATCAATTGCAGACCTGGATGCGGCGGAAGCGCCAATCATATCCATCCCAATAGCGTTCGCGCACCCAGCGGCACGGGGGCGGGGCTTCTTCCACATAGACCGGGGCCGGCCGGCTGGCGGCCACCGCGCCACCGACGATCGCGCCGCCGATGATGCCGCCGGCAATCGCCGCGCCGAGAGCGCGCTGAGCGCTGGCGGGAGTCGTGGTGAGCGAACCGGCGATCGTTGCGACCGCAAGGAGCGCGGCAAATGTCTTCTTCATGTCTTGGACTCTCCTGAAAGAATGCGGCGCCGTTGGAGCGCCAGGGTTAAGAGCGATTCGTCTGCCGAACTTGGAATTTACCTTGTCGCTAAAGGAGCGCACAACGGTCAATCCAAAGTAAACGCTTTTTAGGAATCGGCCTGAAAAGCGGTTTTTTCAGGCCAATATTCCCAGAAGCTTCAGAAAACAAGCCGATCAGGCTGGTTTTAACGAAGATGAACGGATTTCAGCCGCAAACCCGCACGCGGCGGATCCGCCATGCATAGCCGTCCCAGAAGCGCTGGCGCTGCCAGTAGCAGCCATCGGGACCGGCCGCGACATAGGCCGGTCCGCCGTAATAGGGACCAGGTCCATAATACGGGCCGGGACCATAATAATAGGGGCTGCCTGCAATCGCGCCGCCGACGATGGCGCCGCCGATCAATCCGCCCGCGACCGCGGCCCCAAGGCCGCGTTGGGCATTGGCGGGCGCTGCGGCCGAGAAGGCCAGGGTGGCAATAGTGGCCAGGGCCACCAAAATTTTCCTCATGGCATCACCTTTCTGATGGGGCCGCTCTGAAAGAACAAGATAGTGCATCAAGCGGCTCATTTTCAAAAAGTTCCATATTTCACTTGAATGATCAATGAACGAAGCCGTCATATTTGGTGGCTAAAACGTGGCGCCTAGCGTCTCTTTTGCGTCGCACTATTGGCCATCTTGAAGCTGGAGGAAGCCACCATAGACGCGCTTTGGCGCGCCGCGAGCCCTCATCTCGCTACAACTGCGTCCTGTAGCGCGCCTCGACCTCGGCCTGCGGTTCGGCACTGCCGAGCTTGGTCTGGTCGTGAATGACCTCGCTGATCGAGGGAAAGCCTGCGCGCGCGACCTGGGTTTCCTTCGACCATAATTTCGAGCGCATCAAGGCCTTGCCGCAATGGAAATAGGCTTCATCCGCCTCGATCCGCAGCACCGCGCGCGGTAATTTCCCGAATTCCTCCATCGCGGCCAATAGCGCGGGTTCCGTGGTCACCGTGCCCTTGCCGCCGACGCGCAACGTCTCGTCGAGGCCGGGCACGAAGAAGATCAGTTGCACCAGACCCGAACCCTCGACGATGTTCTTGAAACTGTCGATCCGGTTGTTGCCGGGCCGGTCCGGCATCAGCAGCAGGTTCGGTCCCTTGACATGGACAAAGCCCGGATGGCCGCCGCGCGGCGATGCATCGACGCTGCCATCGAGGCCGGAGGTCGCCAGCACGCAAAACGGCGATGCTTCGATGAATTTTTTGGCGTGAAGATCGATTCCCGGCCGCGCCTTGGCGATCACGCGCGCGGTTGGATCCGGATAGATCGTCTTGAGGTCGGCGGGGGAGAGTTCGTTCACTATTGATCTCCAAGTAAAGTGCGATGCCCGGCAAGCTAACACCGTGGCAAAGGGGCAGCCACCCCGATGCCGGCCGGCGATCGGCGAAACACCTCACATCGCGCGCATGGGCGCTGTTTGCAGCAATTCCTGAAGCTGTTGTTTATAGAATTTGGCGCTGGCGGTCGTGCCATGGCCGCGCGTCTCGGTCGAGGCCGGAATGAGATAGAGATTTCCATTCTTGATCCGTTTGATCCGCGCCGCGGTGAGGCCGGTTTCCGGCGGGTTGCGTTCGTCGTCCTCGGCGTTGATCGCAAGCAGCGTGGCCTCGATCTTCGAAAGCCCGAGAGCGGGATCGTAATCGTGCGAAGCCTGCCACTGATAGATGAAATCATTGGTGTCGGTGGTGATCGGCGCGGCAAGCCGCTCATCGACCATTTTGTCGGCCATCTCTGTCGATGGCGCCTGGCTCTGATAGGCGAGCGTTCCCCCTGACGTCGCAAAGCCATAGGCCGCGACGGCGTATTTCATCATCCTCGGCGGTTCGGTGTAATTGCCGTCCTTGTAATCCGGATCGTTGCGGATGGTTTCGATCATCATCCGCCGGAGAATCCAGTTGCGCGCCGCCATCGCGGTCGGCTGCGAGGCCATCGGCACGACCGCGTCCATCATGTCGGGGTGTTTTTCGGCCCAGAGCCAGGCATGCATGCCGCCCATCGAATTGCCGATCACAAGCCGCAGATGCTTGATGCCGAGGCCTTCCTGCACCAGCCGATATTGCGCTTCGACCATGTCGTCGTAATCATATTTGGGAAACGCGGTCTTTAGCCCGTCGGACGGCTTTGAGGATTTGCCGTGGCCGATGCCGTCGGGAATGATGATGAAATATTTCGAGGCGTCGAGCGGCTGGCCCGCGCCGTACAACTCCCCGGCGAAAGCCTGCGTCAGCATGTTGGCGGCCGACCCGCCCGAGCCGTGCAGCACCAGCACCGGAAGGCCGGTCGGCTCGCCCACGGTCGTATAATGCAGCCTCAGCTCCTTCATCACCTCGCCGCTGTGGAATTTGAAGTCGCGGGCAATGAAATCGCCTTGCTTCGGTGGTGGAAAATCCGCGGCCAGCGCCGCGAACGAGGTCATGGCCAGGATCATCGATAGCAGCGGCCGCGAAACTCTCATGGTGTTATCCTCAGTTGGTAGCGTCGAGCCTTCGATCGGAGACTTAAAATCGATCAAGCGGTACTATCTACGCCATGATAAAATGGGGCAAGCCGGATCGAGGCCGAAACAACCCCGCCCCCGCAATGTAGCCTTAAGGAAATGAAAATGTGCCGCAACATCAAGACGCTGTTCAACTTCGAGCCGCCGGCAAGCGAGGCGGAGATTCACGCCTCCGCGCAGCAATTCGTGCGCAAATTGTCCGGCTTCACCAAGCCGTCGCAGGCCAATGCGGCGGCGTTCGACCGCGCGGTCGAGGAGGTTGCCGCCGCGGCGCATCGTCTCCTCGCCTCGCTGCATACCACCGCGCCGGCGCGTGATCGCGATATCGAGGCGGAGAAGACCCGGGAGCGTTCCCGCCTGCGGTTCGGTTGAGCTTGTAGGCTTCATTTTTTCCTTTTGTTCTTGGCTGCTTTGGATTTGACATTCGCTTTAGGGACCCGCAGTTGTGATGGAGGGCGGGCATTGGTTCGCATAGTCGCGAAAGATGACGGGCTTTGGGAGGGTGTTGCGGGATGAGTGCTGCGAGCGAGGCAAAGGTGGACCCGGTCAAGCCGGAGCGGCTGCACCAAGCGCTCGGCGTGTATCAGATGGCGCTTGTCGCCAAAGACGATGGCGCGGCCGCGTCTTCGGCGAACCCCGTCGACGGCGCCAGCGCTCGCGGCTTGCGCGCGGTGCAGCGCGAATTTCCCGACCCGACCGAGTTTCAAAGCCTGAGCGTGCGGCTTCAGCATGTCGCGGAAGTGCTCCGCGACACGAAATTGGTCAAATGGGGCATGGTCAAGCACAGCGAAGGCGGCGTCG
Organism: Bradyrhizobium sp.; assembly: GCA_035295025.1. Lineage (GTDB taxonomy): Bacteria > Pseudomonadota > Alphaproteobacteria > Rhizobiales > Xanthobacteraceae > Bradyrhizobium. The sequence continues at coordinate 1,788 of DATGJS010000275.1, read as the reverse complement.
AAATCCACGACGCGGTGGTGAATGCCCTGGCGGCCGCCCCCTTCCGCAAATCCGGCGTGCTCGACAAGATGGCGTTTCACGCGCTGGTCAAGGCGGAATATTCCAAGCTGGAATCGGAAGAAAAGACATGAAACGTAACGGCTCGGAGGGGATAGGAGCGTCACGGTGAGACTGAAAATTTTCCTTGTGACTTTCATCACATTCGTCCTTTCCGCCGGTGCCGCCTTCGCGCAACCGGACAAAAGCCTGAAAGAGAAAATTATCGGCAGTTGGGATTTCGTCGTCGCCGAGGTGACCTCGCCCGATGGCGCGAAATCGTTCCCGTTCGGCGAAAAGCCCACCGGCATTTTGATTTTCACGCCGGAGGGCCGCTTCGCGCAGATCCACATCGCGAGCGATTTGCCGAAGATCGCCTCCAACAACCGCCTCACCGGCACGGCCGAGGAATATGCCGCGATCGTGCGGCGCAGCGTCTCGGTGTTCGGCACCTATACGATCGACGAAGATAAGAAAACCATCGCCTATCATATCGTCTCGGCGTCTTTTCCGAACTGGCAGGGCGAGACGCAATTGCGCACCATCGATAGGCTGACCGACGAGGAATTCGTCAACACCAATCCGAACGTCGCGGGCGGCCGCGGCCGCGCCAGCAATTTTTACACGCGGGCGAAATGATTCTTGCCGGCGAATTCCGTTGCCGGCCGCCTTCAAACCGCCGCGAGGGCCTGACACTTCAGGACGGCGCCGTTTACAGCTAAATTCGGCGCATGATTCGTTTCCATCTGACATTCCCGGGAGAGAAAACCCATGAAAATGCCATTCGCCATTCGCGCCGCGTTTCTTGCGCTCGTTGCTTTCATCGGCCTCACTTTTTCCGCGCGCGCCGATGAGGGTTTCGTGCAGCTCACGATCTACAAGGCCGGATGGATCATCGGCGGCTCCGGCGGCGGCGGGGTTTTGAAATTCCAGGGACGAACCTATGGGCTGTCGGCCGGGGGGCTCGATTATGGCCTTGTGTTCGGCGGCTCGAAGACCGTGCTGCGCGGCCGCGTGCATCACATTTTCCGCCCCTCCGACATCGCCGGCGTTTACGCGGCGGCCGGCGCGGGGCTGGCGCTCGGCGGCGGCGCGCGCGCGATCGTGCTCACCAACCAAAAGGGTGCGGTGCTGGAACTCTCGGGCACCGAAATCGGCCTGTTGGCGAATGCGGATTTGAGCGGCTTGGCGATTTCGTTGAGGTGATGGGCGGCCCACAGCTTTAGCCCGCGATCCTGCCGAAAATCTCTTCGGCCGATACTGGCGGCGTCACGCGGAAAATGTCGCGGAGAACCTCGCGTAATTCATCGGCGTTTCGAAGCGTGCGTTCGGCCATCACCTCGCCGTCGCGCGCCTCGGCCGACAACGTCAGATCGACCAGGCGATGGCGGCGGTCGATCGTGAGCCGCTCCAGGATCAGGCGTGTGGTCATGGGGACGGCCGGGTTGGTCGATGTGTACCAGTTGCCGAGGTCGTAATCGGACTGGATTTGCGGTTGCAGGTCGAAGACATACATCGTGCGCCAGCCGGCCTGCCGTTTCGCGCTGAGTGAGTATAGGCCCTTCGACTCGTGAAGCCGATAAGTTCCCATCGCGGTCATCTGCTCGACATCGGTTGTAAGCCGCAGCGGCGCATCGAGCAGACAGGCGCCGAAGCCCACATCGGCGAGATAAGCGCCGTCGGGAAGATCGACCCTCAGCAGCATATGCGTCTTCGGACCCAGGGGGCTATCGGGCGGCGACATCCAGCGCA
>DATGJS010000274.1:0-9564 GCA_035295025.1 Bradyrhizobium sp. | reverse complement strand
GGCTTTGGCGCGCTGAACAGATATCCTTGCATTTCATTGCATCCAAGCGCGCGCAGGCGCTCCTGCTGCCATTGGGTTTCCACGCCCTCGGCTGTGGTCGTCATATGCCGCGCGGTGGCGATATTGACCACCGCCTGCACGATCGAAGAGCCGTCCATCTCGGCGAGGTCGTTGACGAAGCAGCGGTCGATTTTGATTTTGTCGAAGGGAAAGCGTTGCAGGTAGCTCAGCGATGAATAACCGGTGCCGAAGTCATCGAGCGCGATCCGAACGCCGAGATTGCGAAGCTGATGCAAGACTTCGAGGGCGGCCTCGTCGTCGCGGATCAGCACCGCTTCGGTGATTTCCACTTCGAGCCTGTTGGCGGCAAGTCCGGAGCTGGCGAGCGCCGAAATGATCTTCAGCGGCAGAGTACCGGTTCGGAATTGGACCGGGGAGACGTTCACGGCCAGCCTGATTCCTTCCGGCCAGGTGGCGGCTTCTTGACACGCCTTGGCGAGCACCCATTCGCCAAGCTCGTTGATCAAGCCGGTTTCCTCGGCGATCGGAATGAATTCGGCCGGTGAGATCGGGCCGCGATCGGGATGGTGCCAACGCACCAAGGCTTCGCAGCCGGTCACCTTGTTGCTCTGAAGATTGACGCAAGGCTGATAATAAACTTCGAGCGCTTCATCGGCGATGGCCTTGCGCAGATCTGTTTCCAGAATCCGGAGCGCTTTGACGCGGGCGTCCATCTCGGGCTCGAAGAAACGCCAGGTGCGGCGTCCGGCCGATTTGGCCGCGTACATCGCCAGATCGGCGTTCTTGAGAATCTGGTCGATGTCGGTTCCGTGCTGCGGAGCGAGCGCAATGCCGATACTGGCATCGGATGTAACCTGGTGACCAAGGCAATCGCAGGGGGTGCGTATCGCATGAAGCGCCCGCGTGACGAGGTCTGCGACCTCGGATGGGTCCTGGACCGCGGTTTTGACGATGGCGAATTCGTCGCCACCCAACCGTGCGACAAAATCTGAGCCGCTGATGCATCGGCCCAACCGTTCGGAGATCGATTTCAACAGCTCATCGCCGATCATATGACCAAGGGAGTCGTTGACGCTTTTGAATTCATCGATGTCGATATAGAGCACCGCGAGCTGCTGGCCCGGCGCGAGTTGGTCGAGTTCATTTCGCAGCCGATCGTGGAACAACGCGCGATTGGGCAGATCCGTCAACGCGTCGTAATGGGCGAGATGACGAATTTTTTCCTCGGCGCGCGTGCGCTCGGTAATGTCCTCATGCGTCGTCAACCAGCCGTTTTTCAGCGGCTGGTTGACGATCTGGATCAAGCGGCCGTCGGAAGTCTCTACGATATTATGGGTAATTTTTCCGAGCGCGACATTGCGCAGGACACCGGAAATAAAGGCTTCGACGTCGCCCTTGAACGAACCGGTTTGCTTTCGGTGCATGACAAGGTCGCGGAACGTGAGGCCGGGCTTTACGATTTCCGTCGAGAGGCCATACATGGAAATATAGCGTTCATTGCACACGACGAGCCGTTGCGATGAATCATAAAGCAACAGCCCCTGCGTCATGTTGTTGATCGCCGTATCGAGACGCTGCTTCTCGGTCTGGTGTTGTTGCAGCAGTTTTCGAACGAACATGATCAGCATGGCGGTAATGATAACCGCGCAGAGTATGGCGACGATCACCAGGAATCGGGTTTGGTCGCGCCAGTCGGCGAGGGCGGAGGATATCGTCATGCTCGCGACGATCGAGATAGGGAAACTTCTCAGTGCTCGTGCTGACGCCAGCCGCTCCTCGCCATCGATCGGGCTGTTCAGGCGGATGGTGCCGGGAGGGTCTTCCGAAGATATGTAGCGATAGATTGGGCTCGACCGGACGTTCTTTCCGATCATGCGCTCGACATGGGGATGCCGCGCGATAAGGGTGCCATCGCGGCTATACATCGAAATCGCCGCGCCTTCGCCCAGCGCGACGGCGGCAAAATAATTCTCGAAAGTGGCCGATACGATCGTCCGGGTGATGACGCCGAGGAATTGGCCGTTCGCACCCGTCAATTTGTGGGCAATCACGGTCGCCCAACCATTGGCGATTTGCGCCCGTATCAGCTCGACGCGGATCGGTGAGGTCTCGGTACCGGATTTGAAGGCTTTGAAGTAGCTGCGGTCGCTGATGTTGCTGACGTTATTGTTTGGTGAGGGCCAAAAATACGACGAATTGACCAGTCTGCCTTCGGTATCGAAGATATTGATGCCGGTCGCGTCAGAATAGACGCTGACCTTTTCTCGAAGTTCCTCGTGCCATTTGAGGGTTGCCAACTCTCCCCTGAAAATTTCTGGCGTCATGGCCTCGGCGCGCAGCCGCATCGCCGTATCCTTCAGCGCGATCGTGAAGTCCTCGAGCTGCTGGTCGAAATGGTGGGTGAGCAGCACCACGGCGTTTTCGAGTTCGCGCTGACTGCTGCGCAGGGCCCGCTCGCGAAAATTATCGACCATGTATGCGGTGCCGATCGCGATGGCCACGATCAGGAATGCACCGCCTCCGATGAGCCAGCGGATCGGACCACTGGCAAGAAAAGCTTTCAGGTCGAAAGGGCTGTTATCGTTTGTTGCCATCGTTGCGATCGTCGTCAAAACCGAGCGCCGGCGCGGTCCCGCACGCCAGCCGACATGTCGATATCGCAGTGGTATGGAAGTGAGGTTAGCAATCTGAGTTAACGGCCAATGAATTTGACCGAGTTTAAGGTGCGAATGCGGTATCGATGTCACACATGCGGGCTTATCGGCGGATGATTTCCGCTTAGCCAATGGTCATCTTGTCTTAACCATTCAGGTTCAAGCGAGGAGAGCAGGTTTATTTCCCGGCGCGGTAATGGCCGGATTTTCCGCCACGCTTCTCAACGAGATGAATGCCCTCGATGCGAACGCCGCGCTCGACCGCCTTGATCATGTCGTAGATCGTGAGGCAGGCAACCGAAACGGCCGTCAAAGCCTCCATCTCGACTCCGGTCGTTCCGGTGACCTTGACGGTGGCCCGCACGATGCAGCCCGGCAGTTTGTCGTCGGAAGTGATATCGAGGGTCACCTTCGTAAGGGCCAGCGGATGGCACAAGGGGATGAGTTCGGCGGTTCGTTTTGCCGCCATGATCCCCGCAACCCGTGCGGTCCCCAGCACGTCGCCTTTTTTGGCGTTGCCGGACGTGATCAAGGCAAGCGTTGCTTGACGCATGACGACGCGCCCCTCGGCAATGGCTATCCGCTCGGTCGCGGGTTTGGCGGATACGTCCACCATTCGCGCCTCGCCCTTGGCGTCGATATGGGTGAGGGTTGGTTTGCCGCCTGAAGGACGTCGCGCCATCGCTTAACTCGCTCCGCCTGCGGCGGCGGCGCCATCGCGTGCAAGCAGCGCGCGGGTCGCCGCCGCCACGTCGGATTGCCGCATAAGGCTTTCGCCGACAAGAAAGGTGGAGATGCCGACGCGCGCAAGCCGCGCAAGATCGGCTGGGGTGAAAATGCCGCTTTCTCCCACCATCAGCCGCTCCTTGGGAATCAAAGGCGCCAAAGTCTCGCTGGTTTCAAGCCGGGTCTCGAAGCTGCGCAGGTTGCGGTTATTGACCCCAATCATCGGCGATCGCAGCTTCAAGGCGCGCTCAAGCTCGCTGCGATCGTGGATCTCGATCAGAACGTCCATGCCGTAGCCTAGTGCCGCCGCCTCGATATCTTGCGCCGCTGTATCTTCCAGCGCGGCCATGATGATGAGGATGCAGTCGGCACCATGGGCACGGGCTTGTGTGACTTGATAGGTGTCGTAGATGAAATCCTTGCGCAGCACGGGGAGAGCGCTGGCCACTCGCGCCGAAACCAGAAAATCGAGGTGACCTTGGAATGAAGGCGCGTCAGTCAGGACCGAGAGGCAGGCGGCGCCACCCAATTCATAGGCCTTGGCGAGCGCGGGCGGATCAAAGTCGGCGCGGATCAGTCCTTTGGAGGGAGAGGCTTTTTTGATTTCGGCAATGAGCGCGAAATCGCCGCGGATCAGCCGCTGACGAATCGCCGCGGCAAAGCCACGCGGCGCCGATGCGGCCTTGGCGAGCGCCTCCAGGCTTGCCAGCGGAAAAGCGCGTTTGGCGGCTGCGATCTCCTCGCGCTTGTAGCTTTCGATCTGCTTGAGGATGTCGGCCATCGCTATCCGCTCAACTATTGGAAACGGAAACGAGGCGTTCCAGCCGTTCCGCCGCCGCGCCACCGTCAACCGATTTGATGGCGAGTGCCACGCCTTCCTTCAAGTCCTTGGCGCGGCCAGCCACGATCAACGCGGCGCCGGCATTGAGCAATGCAACGTCGCGATAGGGGCCGGGTTGGCCGTCGAGCACGCTGCGCAATGCGCGAGCGTTGGCGGTGGCGTCGCCCCCCTTCAGCGCCTCGCCGGCGACGCGTTTGAAACCAGCCTCCTCCGGGGTGACCTCGAAGGTCCGGATTGTTCCTTTTTCGAGGGCAGCGACGAAAGTAGGGCCGGTGAGGGTGATCTCATCAAGTCCGTCGGAACCATGAACGACCCACACCGAGTGAGAGCCAAGGTTTTTCAGCACTTGGGCCAGCGGCAACACCCATTGTTTGGAGAAGACCCCGACCATTTGCCTGATGACGCCGGCCGGATTGGAGAGCGGTCCCAGCAAATTGAAGATGGTGCGGGTCGCGAGTTCGACGCGGGTCGGATTGACGTTCTTCATCGCCGGATGGTGCGCCGGCGCAAACATGAAGCCGATCCCGGCGTTTGCCACGCAATGGCTGACCTGCTGCGGTGAAATATCGATCTTTACGCCGAGCGCTGACAGAACGTCGGCGGCGCCGGAGCGGGAAGAGAGCGCGCGATTGCCATGTTTGGCGACGGGTATCCCGGCGCCGGCCACGATAAAGGCCGCGCAGGTCGAGACGTTGACCGATCCGGAGCCGTCGCCGCCGGTTCCCACCACGTCGATCGCGTCAGCGGGAGCATCGACCCGCAGCATTTTCGCGCGCATCGCCGAAACCGCGCCGGTGATTTCCTCGATGGTTTCGCCGCGAACGCGAAGCGCCATCAATAATCCGCCAAGCTGCGAGGGGGTCGCTTCGCCCGACATCATGCGGTCAAAGGCGGATGCCGCCTCGTCACGCGAAAGCGTCGCGCCGGTGGCCACCTTGGCGATGATAGATTTGAGATCGTCCATCAGGTGCTTCCAGGAAAACGAGAAACGAGAGCCTCGCAAGCGATAACGCGCTCATTCATTATTGCTGCTGGCGCCGGTCACTTGCGCGAAAGCGCTCTCATTGATGGTGACGCCGATATCGGACTCCAGCCGCGTAACATATTGGGCGATCTGTTCGTCCGTCATCCCACGCTGAATATTGTCCTTCAGCTTTTTCATGTCGTCCGACGCGAGGTCAACCGGCGGCACGGTGATGTCGGTGACACGGAAGACGATCCAACCGTTAGAGCCTGTATCGGGTGACTGTCCCGCCGCATCCTTGGCCGTTCGGAAGGCGGCCGCAACCAAGGCGGCGGGCAGGTCCGGTGAGGACGTGTCACGCTTTACCCCAGCCGCGGTTTCGACTTTCGTCCCCACGCTGGCGGCTTCGTCCGAAAGCTTACCGCCTTGGTCGAGTTTCTGAACCATCTCGGTCGCCTTGTCGCGCAGCCGGCTCGAAATCTGGTCATTCCGCCATCGCGCCTCGACCTGGTCTTTCACTTCGTCGAGATTACGCTCACGTGAGGGCGTAATGCCGAGAACCTCGTACCAGACATACCCGCCATTGAACTGAACGGGGTCGTTATCGACGCCGACATCGGAATTGAAGGCTTGCGAAACGACATCGAGCCCACGGGGAATATTCGGCGCGGGCTGGCCATTGGGAAGGCGACCTGAGCGGTCGACGGCATCAATGGTAATGGCATTCAAGCCGAGCTTTTGCGCGGCCTCGATGACGCTGGCACCGCCGCCGCGCTCGTCTTCCATTTTATCACGCAACTCGGTGGCCTTGGCACGCGCGCGTTCTGTGGCGATCTCTCGCTTGATCTGCAACGCGAAGTTCTCATAGGCCGGCGTCACTCCGGGTTCGATTTGTCCGACCTTGACCAGTGCAAAGCCGAACTTTCCCTGCTCGGGCTGGCTGACCTCTCCCGAAGGCAGAGAAAAAGCCGCGTCGGCAATCGCCGGGTCTACGATCGCCGATTTCTCGATCACGCCGAGATTGATGTCAGCGGGGGCCAGTCCGCGTTCTTTTGCGAGGTCTTCAAAAGACGTTCCGGCGGCAATGCGATCGCGCGCCGCCATGGCTTCTTCAGCATTGGGGAAAACGATTTCCCAAATTTGTCGTCGTTCCGGAACGCCAAGCTTGTCGCGGCGCTGCTCGAAAGCCTTTCGAGCGTCCTCGTCGGAGACGTCTTCCCATTTGCCGATCTCTTCCGGCGTGATCGCGACAAAGGAAATCTTGCGATATTCGGGCGCGCGAAACAGCGTCTTACGTTCGTCGAAATAGGCCGCCAGTGCTTCCGGCGACGGCGGCTCGATGGTTCCAGCCTGCGCGGCGCCGAGCTTGACATATTCGACCGAGCGCTGCTCGCTTTGAAACCGCGCCAGTGCATCGAGCAAGACCGTGGACGGCTCAAGCCCCGCCGCAATGGTTCCGGCGATCTGGCGCCGCAGCGAAATTCGCCGTTGCTCGGCAAGAAAACGCTGCTCGCTGAAGCCAAGCTGGCGGATCACGTTCTGGAAACGTCCCGGGTCGAACGCGCCGTTCACTCCCTTGAAAGAGGGGTCGTTGAAAATCACCCGCAGGATTTCCTCGGGCGACTGTTCCAATCCGAGCCGGCGGGCTTCCTCATCGAGGGTTGCTTCCGCAACGCTTTGCTGGAGCACTTGCCGATCGAAGCCTAGCGCGCGCGCCTGCTCCAGTGTCAAAGAGCGGCCGAATTGCCGGCCGACCTGTTGAAGACGGTCGGTAAAAATCTGACGAAATTGTTCGGCCGATATCTCGGTGCGGCCGACCTTGGCCAGCGTCGATTGTCCAAAGCCTCGAAAGATGTCGGCGATGCCCCAAATGCCGAAACTGACGATCAGGACGCCCATCACAGTGGCCATGACAATTTTGCCGAGCCAGTTTGATGAGGCTTTCCGCATTCCTCGAAGCATGGGGTCCAACTTGTTGGCAGGAGGGAACCGGCTTGTACCCGTCGAAATTCGTTCTCGAATTCCGAAAAAAGAGCAGCACCGGATTGAAAACGCATCATAAAGTGGCAGCGCTCGGGTCGCAACCGGCGCGATGCGTCATAAAAAGAGTTAATGGCGGGGACGGGGCTGCGACATCTGGCAGAGCCCGACCGGCTCTGTTAGCGATGGCTCAAATCTTGATGGAATCCGCGAAATGAATGCTGTCATCCGCCCTCTGATCGCCGGCAATTGGAAAATGAATGGTTTGCGGGCGTCGATAAGCGAATTCGAACTCATGCTATTGGGGGCCCCCAAAGTCGCTCATAAGGCCGATCTTTTGGTGTGTCCGCCTTCAACCTTGTTGCGGGCGTTCGCCGAAAAGGCGCATGGCGCAAGGGGACTGGCGATCGGCGCCCAGGATTGTCATCCCGAGCTATCAGGTGCCCATACCGGCGATATTGCGGCCGAAATGCTGGCGGATGCGGGGGCTACCGCCGTTATTCTCGGCCATTCGGAACGCCGGGCCGATCATGGCGAAAGCGACGGCCTGGTGCGACGAAAGACGGAAGCGGCCTGGCGCGCGGGGCTCGCCGCCATCGTCTGTATTGGTGAAACCCGCGCGCAACGTGATCAGGGCCAAGCAATGGCCGTTTGCCGTGATCAGCTCCAGGGTTCGCTGCCTGATGGCGCGCGGGCGGACAATCTCGTGGTGGCCTATGAGCCGGTTTGGGCGATCGGTACCGGATTGACCCCGATGTCAGGAGATATTGAGCAAATTCATAAGCTTATTCGAGAGTCTTTGACGGCGCGGTTTAGGTCGGAAGGGGCCCAAATGCGCATTCTCTATGGCGGGTCTGTCAAACCTTCAAATGCCCGGGAGTTGATGGCGATCGCCAATGTCAACGGCGCCTTGATCGGAGGAGCGAGTTTAAAGGCGGCCGATTTTCTTGCGATTGCAACGGACTGTCCCTAACTGGAGCGAGGTGGTTCGGGGGTGACAATACTAGGCGTGATCGTGTAACACCCGGCCAATTCAAATCCCGCAGGCCAAAACGGCAACCCGGCGGCTTCGGCTTGCGACGGAAGGTCGATATGCAGACTGTTATTATTGTAGTCCATCTGATGATCGTGGCGGCTTTGATCGCCACCGTGTTGCTGCAAAAATCCGAAGGCGGCGGCCTCGGTGTCGGCGGCGGCGCTGGTTTCATGTCGAGCCGGGGCACGGCCAATCTGTTGACGCGCACGACCGCGGTTTTGGCGGTCGGCTTTTTTCTCACCAGTCTGTTTCTGTCCTGGCTTGCCAGTTATGACCGCAAGCCGAGCTCGATCATCACTCCGGCTTCGCAATCGCAGCCTGCGAATGGCGCGGCGGCGCCGACCAGCGGGGGCGGCGTTTTGGATTCACTCAAGAAATCCGACGAGCAGCAGAGCCCGCCCGCGCCCTCGGGTCCGCAAGCTCCACGTTCGCAATAGAGCAGGGGGCCATGCGGTCATGGCGCCTTACAGGCAAGATCAAAAGCCTCTATCAATCTACTGATATCACAATAAAATTGGCGTCACCCACAGGTCGGCGAAATTTCATGGCGGCCGACCGATTCGTTTTGGCGAATCGCTTCCCTGGCCTTAAAGGTTAAGTCCCATGGCGCGGTATATCTTCATCACCGGCGGCGTGGTTTCCTCGCTCGGAAAAGGTCTGGCATCGGCGGCTCTCGGCGCGCTGTTGCAAGCGCGTGGCTATAAGGTTCGGCTGCGCAAGCTCGATCCCTACCTCAATCTCGATCCCGGCACCATGTCGCCCTATCAGCATGGCGAAGTGTTTGTGACCGACGATGGCGCGGAAACCGATCTTGATCTTGGTCATTACGAGCGCTTCACCGGACGGCCCGCCACAAAAGCCGACAACATCACCACGGGTCGGATCTATCAGGACATTCTCACCAAGGAGCGCCGCGGCGATTATCTCGGCGCGACCATCCAGGTGGTCCCGCATGTCACCAACGCGATCAAGGATTTTATTCTCGATGGCAATGACGAGTATGATTTCGTTCTGGTCGAAATCGGCGGCACCGTCGGCGATATCGAGGGGTTGCCATTTTTCGAGGCCATCAGGCAGATCAAGAACGATCTGCTGCGCGACCACGCGATCTACATCCACCTGACGCTCTTGCCCTTCATTCCGAGCGCGGGCGAACTGAAGACGAAACCGACCCAGCATTCGGTCAAGGAATTGCGTTCGATCGGCATCCAGCCGGACATTCTTTTGTGCCGTACCGATCGCCCGATCCCGAAGGAAGAGCGCCGCAAGCTCGGTCTATTCTGCAATGTGCGCGAAAGCGCTGTCATCGAGGCGCGTGACGTCGATAACATTTACGCGGTGC
>DATGJS010000273.1:0-8169 GCA_035295025.1 Bradyrhizobium sp. | reverse complement strand
CGGTTTTCCGAAAAGATCATGCTCAAACAAAGAATTAAAGCGCGATGACGATTCGACTAAATCTCATCGCGCTTTAGAGCTTCGGTTCTGAACCGAAGCTCTAGGTTATTGTTTTGACGCGTTTTCTTCACGCGAACCGGTATCCACTTCGCTCGAAAACGCTATAAGAGCCCGCGTTAACGCAAAGTGTGGCGCGCGCTTGGGCGCGGGAACGAATTTGCTTCCGTGCGGTTAGCTCACTTCGACGCGGGGCGCCCTCTCGCGTCGTCGTTGCTTTATCGGGCCGTGATATGTCCTGCTCTGCCCATTCCGGAGCCAACCGATGATCACCGCTTCACCTCCTAGAAAGGTTGGCTTTCACCGCATTTCGCTCTATGGCCGTGAGGAACTCCTTTCTCGGTTTTATTGCGAATTATTGCTGGTTGAGTGATCGAGTGGTTCGGCTGGGATTCATCACCGGGTTGGTCGCGTTGATCGGGGTCTTGCTTTCCGGGCTTGCGGCCTATCGCGTTCACGATCAGGAGCTGATGGTCGATGGGATCGCGCTGGCTCGCGCCATCGACGTTCATGCAAGCCTGGTTCAGGAACGGCTGACGGAACGCGAACTTTTGGCGCGGGTATCGTCGGGGCTTTTCCGATCGCCCTCGGTGATCAAAGCCAATATGCTGCAGCCGTTGCGGTCCTCGATCTATGCTTTCAAAACCGACTTCGTGGTTGCAAGCTGGGTCGCGCGCCTTCGTCCCGAAGAACTGGCCGCGGCCCACGACGAACTTTTGAGCGCGGGATTTCCCAATTCGACGATCCGCGGTTTCGACGACCGCCCGCTCGATGCGGCCACGCTTGGGCAAGCTGTCGATCTCGTGATGGATGTCGAACCCCGCAATGACGATACCAAAAATATTCCGGGCCGGAGCCTCGATCAGCATCCCGTTCTCGGTCCCACGCTGTCGCAGGCTATGGCTGACATGAAGCCTGTCGCTTCCGATCCCTTACCCCTCACGCAAGACGGGACGATTGGGCTCGTCCTCGCTGCGCCGGTGCTTCAGGACAATGGAACCGAGCCGGCCGGCTTCGTGACGTTTTCTTATGAGCTCGCGCCATTGATGCTCGCCGACGATGATCTCTCGCTTTTCGGGGTGGCGCTGCGCGATCCGCGTAACGACAACAACGAATTGTTTGCCAATGAGCGCGGCATGGTCGTCTCGCGGCCGGTCGATCCGGAAGGCCCGGTGGCGGCCGTCAACCGGACGGTTTCTTTCGGCGGACGCGACTGGTCGATGGTTTATTACGCCAAGACCGACGCGACCAAACGCGCGCGGCAGACGGTGGCGATCGTGGCTTCGATCGGAGTGGCGTTGACCGCCATCATCTGCGGCCTGTTCGGCTACGTCGCCTATAATAATTTGCGTCTGAGCCGTGAAATACAGGTGCGGATCGGTTTTGAGCGGCGTCTGACCGCGGTCATCGATGAGCTCAATCACCGGGTCAAGAACATCCTTGCGGTGATTCAGTCGATTGTCACGCGCACGCTGCGGCACGGAGCCGATATCGACGTCGCGCGCGAACTCCTGATCGGCCGGATTCACGCTATGTCGAACGTGGTTTCGCTGCTCAGCGAAAGCCAGTGGCAGGGTGTCAAATTGAAAGGATTGTTCGAGGCGCGTTCGATTCCCCATGCCGAGCGCATCGCGGTGAGCGGCCCCGAGATCACGGTGAGCGCGCGGGCGGCGCAGTCATTGTCGTTGTTGTTTTTCGAATTGGCGTCACATTCCGACGAAGGCCTGTCGCTGGTCGGCAAGCATCCTCACATCGTCGCCCATTGGGAAGTGACGGGGGAGGAGCCAAACGCGGTCTTTCAATTTCGCTGGGAAGAATTCAACACCAGCGCGGCCACCCGCCGCCCCGACAGCGATTTCGGCGTCATTCTGCTCGATCGCGTGGCGCCGGAGGCGCTTGGTGGAATCTCCAAGCGCTATTTCACCGATGTGAGTTATGTCTATGAACTCACCGCCCCCATGCAGACGGTGGTCGATATGTCGGAGAGGGATCGAACCGAGCAATTCTCGGCGCCGCTCTAAGCGCGGCGAGATTTGGCCGAATCGTCATCGCGCCTTTACTTCTTTAACCGTTGCCGCCGATGACGGCCCGCACGGTTTCATCGGGGCCGAAATCCTCCGCGCTTTCCACATAGAGCAGCGCCGAAAGCTTCGAGCGGGCGCGGTTGACACGGCTCTTGATGGTACCGACGGCGCAGCCGCAAATCGCGGCCGCATCCTCATAGGAAAAGCCGGAAGCGCCGACCAGAATCAGCGCCTCGCGTTGATCCTGCGGCAGCTTGTCGAGCGCGGCGCGGAATTCCTCGAACTCCAGATGCGCGCCTTGCGCCGGCTGGGTTTTCAAGGTTTTGGCGTAGCTGCCGTCGGCGTCTTCGACCTCACGCCGCCGCTTCCGATAATCCGAGCGGAACAGGTTACGAAGGATCGTGAAGAGCCACGCCGGCAGGTTGGAGCCCGGTTGAAAGGAATCGATATTGGCCAAGGCGCGCAGCAGCGTCTCCTGAACCAGATCGTCGGCGCGGTCGCCATTTCCCGAAAGCGAAATCGCAAAGGCGCGCAAACTGGGCACGGACGCGAGAATGTCGTCGCGGAGAGAGTCGGTGAGAGGCATTAGTCCCTCCCGTCATTTTGGATCGTCTGGTCGCCCGTACTTTGAAATTGGGGATCGGCCGAGGGAACATCAAGCTTGCGGATCAGTTCGATGAAGCGGTCGGGAACCCCCTGCCGGACGACATCGTCGTACATGGCGCGGAGCTGGTGGCCGATTCTGGACTGAATTTCGGCGTTAAGGCCGCCCTGCTTCTTTGCTTCCTTCATGTCCTGTCCCACGCTTCCGCGGATGTTAAGCTTTTGTATTTTCACAGTTTAATCCTCGAAATGGCCCCTGCTTCGGCTACCTCGGCGAATGTCTAATTCGAAGAGGAGAGAAAAGTTCCTCGCCCAGTGGTGTGGATTTGGCGTTCGCTATCCGCCTTGCCCCGCCCCCTCACAAAACGAAGGGGAAATCAAAAACTCCATTAGGAGCATATACTTGCTAGTGATCTTTTTGATTTTGACATTCGCAAAAGTGACCGCTGAGGAGGGATGCGAATGTTAAAATCGGACCGCTAGCGCCGCCAGCACGGGAACTTTTCTTCGCCTCAAGCGTCAATAACCAGCTTGGGGCGTCATCGGCCGACCCCCATCTAAAGGTCTGGCCTTGGAAAGAGATGGAGTGGGGGATGTCCCGATCACAGCTCGTTGCCGAACATTTGCCGTTGCTGCGCCGCTACGCCCGCGCGCTGACGGGAAAACAAGCGTCAGGCGACGCCTATGTGGGAGCCATGCTGGAGGCGCTGCTTCAGGATTCCTCCCTGCTCGACGAAAGCCGTGGGCCCCGCGCCGGGCTGTTCCGGCTGTTCACCCAAATTTGGAACTCGGTCTCGATTAACGACGACCCTGACGTGACGACCTTGCCGATGCCCCCCGAGCGACGGCTTTCCAACATCACGCCTCTGCCGCGCCAAGCCTTTCTCTTGTTGTCGCTTGAGGGATTTTCCGAAGAAGAGGTGGCTTTCATTCTCGGTATCGATGTGGCTGAGGCGCGCAAGCTCGCCGATATCGCAGGCCGCGAGATGGCGGCGGAGATCGCAACCGACGTGTTGATTATCGAGGATGAGACATTCATCGCGATGGATCTCGAAAGCCTGGTGCGGAATCTCGGTCATCGCGTCATTGGCGTCGCGCGAACCCATACCGACGCGGTGGCGCTGGCCAAGAACAACAGGCCCGGCCTGATCCTGGCCGATATTCAATTGGCCGATGGCAGCTCGGGTTTGGATGCCGTCAATGAATTGCTGCGGAGCTTCGAAGTGCCTGTCGTGTTTATCACGGCCTATCCGGAACGGTTCCTGACCGGCGAGCGGCCGGAGCCGGCATTCCTGATCTCAAAGCCGTTCCAGCCCGCGATGGTCTCGGCGGTGGCAAGTCAGGCGCTGTTCTTTCAGCGCAACTCGCGCAATCGCACGCCCAGGGTGGCCTGACAAGCAGGTGTCATGTAGTGACCCGGGCCACAAAGGGCTCGTCATCGTCCAGGGGCGCCGGAATGGTGTGTTCAGTGTATAGACCATCCGCTACTCCGGCATCCCCGCCGAAGGATTGAACAGCCGCTCTCCGTTCATCCGATACGCGCCAATCGCTTGTTGGCCTTCCGGCGAAATCAGCCAGTCCGCGAAGACTTTTGCCGGGCCAAGCTTTACGCCAGCATGTA
The DNA here is from genome assembly GCA_035295025.1 of Bradyrhizobium sp. GTDB lineage: Bacteria > Pseudomonadota > Alphaproteobacteria > Rhizobiales > Xanthobacteraceae > Bradyrhizobium. The sequence continues at coordinate 3,864 of DATGJS010000273.1, read as the reverse complement.
TTTTCGGGTTGAGTTCGATGATGTCGTAGCGGTTGATCAGGCGTGGATCGTTCTCGACCGCGATGACCAATGCCCCCTTGTTGTTGAAACTGAGCCAGGTACCGCGGTCGGTTAACGTATAAGCGTCCATCGCGCTCGCGGCGTTGAGGGCTTGGCCCATCCCTCCGCCGATGTCGCGATACCATTTTTCGTTCTCCACGCCGGGATCGAGCCCGGCCATCTTCCAAAGCCGCAACTCGGCCGTGTGGGTGCCGCTATTGTCGCCGCGCGAGACGAAGGGCGCTTGCACAGTGGCGATCGCCTTCAGCGCCGCGACGCTGTCGTTACCGCCGCGCACATGGGCTGGATCGTCTGAAGGGCCGACGAGGATGAAATCATTCCAGGCGATTTGGCGGCGGGTGAGGCCATGGCCTTCTTTCATGAATTGTGTCTCCGCGTCGGGGTCGTGAACCAGCAGAAGATCGGCGTCGCCGCGCCGCGCGGTGTCGAGCGCCTTGCCAGTACCTTGCGCGACGACATGGACCGATATGCCGGTCGTTGCGGTAAATTGGGGGACGATGTTTGCCAGCAATCCGGAATTTTCGACAGAGGTGGTAGACGCCAGAACGATGGCCTCGGCCGCGATGGCTGGGGGGTGATTGGCGGCCAATAGAGTGGCAAGGGCAAGCTGAACGCGGAATTTCATCATATTTCGTCATTTCCCGCAGACCGGGCGCTTCCCGCCAATGCGAATATCGTTGCGCTGATCGAAATGCTGATACCGATCAGCAGCACGCCGAGCGACAACGCCAAAGCCAGCTCGCCCTGGCTGGTTTGAAGGGCGATGGTCGTGGTCATGGTTCGGGTCAGGCCGCGAATGTTGCCGCCGACCAGAATCACCGCACCTACCTCTGAGATGGTTCGGCCGAAGCCTGCCAGCACCGCGGTCAGAAGGTCTGCTCGGATGATATGCAGGATTTGAAAAATGGCCTGCGCGTGTGAGGCTCCGTCGGAGATCAACTCATCGCCATAGCGAGCCCAAGCGCGCTCGCTGGCGCGATGGACCAGCGCTGCCATGATGGGGGTTGCAAGCGTGGCCTGTGCAACTACCATCGCTGCCGGCGTGTATAGCCAGTGCAGGAATCCTAATGGGCCGGAGTGCGATAACGCCATGTAAATGGCCAAGCCGACAACGACCGGCGGCAGTCCAAAAAACGCGTTCACCAAAACAACGAGAAGACGTCTTCCGCGAAAGGAAAAGATCGCCAGCGCGGCCCCTAATGGCAAGCTCACGGCGGCCGCGATCGCGCTCGCCGTGAGGCCGATGCTGATCGAAAGCCCGACAATGTCAAAGAAATCGCGCAAGAAGAGATCGCCCAATTCCTAACGGTCTTTGATAATAGAGCCATTGCCGTACATGAACAGCCCAGACGTCAATTTCGGCGCGCCGATCTTGGTCCGGCGAAATCAGACCCAACGCATCAGCTCCGGTGAGAAGCATTGTAGCCGGTCTGCTTCCACTGGAATCGGCCTATTCTATTGGAAAGATCAAAAAAATAGGGCGCGACTGGCATCACCACAGTCGCGCCCCACATCGCCGGTCAATGGGGCAGGGGGATAACCGGCTGGTGATATGACTCGTAGACCGCGAGATCGTTCCGGCTGGCGAAGAAAATTTCCGCTTAGCGGCGAAGGAGGGCCGTTTCCAGGAAACTTTTCGGGTTTCGCCAGCGTTGTCTCGTTAATTGCGGGCGGTCGCGAACGGGATCAGAAATGTCACGGCTGACAATGGGGATATTGGTGACAGTGGCCCTTTCGCTGATTTCGGGGGCGGCGCAATTGGCGATGGGCCGGGATTTAAATCGTGATTTGGGACGCAATTTCAGCCGCAATTTGAACCACAGCCTTCCGGCGATGCCGTTTTATGCCGCGCGTTCGGAACAAGTTGAGTCCGACCAGCTCCGTTCGCTCCCGTCATCTTCTTCCGGCGACGGTTCAATCAAGGTCAATCGCGGGGCCAAGGCCAATCGGATGGCCGGCCCGCTCGGTTCTCCGGCGCGAACGAAAACGGTCCAGCTTCGGCTGGAGGGGCTTTCGAACACGTCGTTTCTACTTCGTGTGCCCATCGCCAATATAGACTCGCCGTCCTCGCATTCCCCGAACCAGCCCGCCGCGCGCAAGCCGATGGTCGCATGCGAGCCGCTCGTCAGTATTTTGACGGAAGCCGCCCGGCAACTTCAGCCGGGCCGCTGCGTGACCTGACGTCGCATCCTACTGTCGCCTTGTCGCGGTCACTCGGCCGGCGCCCGGTCTGAAGGGGCGCGATTGGCAAATAAGCCTAACGCCACTCCGCCGATCGCCAGGATTGGAACGAGTTTTTTGATACCGATGGCGCGGATGAGCTGAATGACGGTTGCCATCAGCACCGGATCGGTCAGCGCCGCGTGCAGCGCCGATCTGGCGGTCTCCGCGGCATGTCGCCGGGCCCGCCGTTTTCGCACGGCATAGATGGCGCTTGCGATCAGCGCGATGACAAGAAAAATGGCCGCGCCGGTGAGACAGGCTTCGATCAGGCCGTAGGTTTGCAAGGTGTAGACGAAGGCGGCCGCGCAAAGAAAGCAGATCGTCATAAAGACCGCGATCGCAATCGCGACCGCAAGCGACATTGTCCGCGCGGCCATACCGGCCGATTGCTTGAGGTCGTCGATCATTCGCGCCAACATCCGGCCGCCTTATTGTGTCGCGTGTCTCTGCGCAACCGCTTCAACGCCGCCAGGTCACGCCGATCAGAAAACCGAGGCCGAGCGCAAGGCCGACGGTTGCGAGCGGACGCTCGGCGATGACGTCTTCCAGCGTTTCCTCGACCGAGGTGGCTGCGTCCTGCGCCGCGCCGATGACCGTGCTGCCGCGCTCGGAAAGATCGTCGACGACCGATCCGACGTCGGCCCGTGCCTGTTTGTAACCGCGCCGCGCTTGTTTGCTCGCCGTGCCGGCCAGCGTGTTGAGCGCGTCGGTGATTTGATCGGTGAGTGCGCTAATATCTTTTTTCACGGTTGCCACATCCTTTTCCAGCCGTTCATAGGTCGCTTGGTCGGCCATATTTCGCATTCCGATTTCGCCATCCGTACTCGACATCAAAAAACTCCTCGCATGCTGTTGGATTACAAACGCCCCGCATGGGGGGTAAGTTCCTGACGCGGCTGCGCGGCTAAGGCAGTTGCGGCGCGGTTGACGGCGCCAGATGGTCCCGCAGCACCAGCGATACGATCAGAAGCGGCGATGACAAAAAGCCGCCCATCGGTCCCCAAAGCCAGGTCCAAAAGGCCAGCGAAAGGAAGACGGCGAGCGCGTTCAGCTCAATCCGGCGCCCGATAATGGCGGGGGTGACGAAATGGCCTTCGAGAAAAGCAATCCCGACAAAGGCGAGCGGGGCGATCAAGCCCGCGCCGAGCGTGGTGAACGCGATCAAACCGATCAGCGTCAGAATCGTAAACGTCGCAACCGGGCCGATGATCGGAAAATAATTGAGCGTGGCGGCAAGCGCGCCGAGCCCCGCGGGGTTAGGCATGCCGGTGGCCCAGCACATCAATCCCGTCACGGTGCCCACGCCCATGTTGATCAGCGTCACCGTGATCAAATAGGCGCCGAGATTCTCTTCGATGGCGTTGAGAACGCGCAAGGCACGCAGCCGCGATTTGTGGCCGGTGAACGTCATGATCAGGGCTCGCCGCAGGTCACGCCAACTCGCGATGAACAGAACCAGCGTTGCAAAAAACAACAGAAATTCGGTGAAGGTCGGGGACAGGAATTCCAGGGCCGAACGCATCCATTCCAGCTTCGGCATTTGAAACGGCGCGGCTGGAAACGCATCGGAAGCGCCCAGCA
>DATGJS010000272.1:0-9638 GCA_035295025.1 Bradyrhizobium sp. | reverse complement strand
TGCTCATCGCGAATCTGATTCCCCGGCCCAAAACCGGAGGACGACGGCGCACGACTGATGCACGGCGCGTGGTTGATGGCATTCTCTATCTACTCAAAACCGGCTGTCAGTGGCGGCAGTTGCCGAACGATTTCCCGCCGTGGCGCACGGTCTACGGCTACTTTGATGAATGGGGGAAGATCGGCGTTTGGAAGAAGATTCAACGCGCCCTCTATTTCATGGTGCGCAAGGCCGCCGGACGTTCGCGTTTGCCGAGCATCGTGGTGATCGACAGCCAGAGCGTCAAGACCGGTAAGATGGGCGGTGAGCGCGGTTATGACGGCGGCAAGCGTGTCAAAGGTCGCAAGCGGCACTTTGCCGTCGATAGTCTTGGACTTCCATTGGCGATTTCGGTGACCGCCGCCAACGTGCATGATTTGACCGGGGCGAGAAAGGTATTGCCGCAGGTCCGCAAGTTCCTACTACGCAGGTCGTTCCGGAAAATCTACGCCGACGGCGCGTATATTGCCCAGACGTTCAAAGATTGGGCCAAGGAGAAATTCGACGCCGTAGTGCGGATTTCCAAAAACCTCGCGATGCAGTTTAAGCGGTTCATTCCTGTTTCGCAGCGGTGGGTCGTCGAGCGCACTTTCGCTTGGTTGCAGGATTTTCGCCGATTAACGTTGGATTATGAGCGAACGACGCGACACAGCCGGTTCATGTTACGCATGGCCGCGATCAGCTTGATGCTGAACCGGCTGGCTCCTAACGAACTTGCTCCGGATTGGTAGGACCGTGGTGTCCGCAAAATCGGAAAATCACCCAAGTTCACGCAAGAATATTGCGTGAATTGATTTGCCGAACTTGTAAAATCTAACCGTCAGTCAAAACAACCAAGATCGACCAGCGGGAACGTTGGCTGATCCAGACTTTTCAAACAGTCTCTTAATCGAGGCGGGATGGGAAGATATGTACACCTGATTTGCATTTCGGAAAAACAGAAATTTTTTCGAAAAGGGACTGGACGAAAGGGCCGAATACGGCATCGCCGACGCTGCCCCTCGGGCAAATCACCCGCGAGTTCGTCATCGCGAGAAGTGAAACGACGACGCGATCCATCTCGCCACGTATAGAAAGAACTGGATTGCTTCGGCGCGAAGAGCTCCTCGCAATGACGGCTTCTGACAGGCTGCGAGAATGGCGGGCACGGCGCGAGAGGTGCCTTAACCCACCCTACGCCTTCCGCATCATCGCCCGCAGTTCGGTCTTGAGCACCTTGCCGTAATTGCTCTTCGGCAGCGCATCGAGATAGACGTAACGTTTGGGCCGTTTGAAACGCGCAATGGACTGAAGGCAATGCGCGTCGAGTTTGGCGTCGTCGGGCACGGCGCCCTGCTCCAGCACCACGCAAGCGACGACGATTTCGCCCCAATCGGGGTCGGGGATGCCTATCGCCGAGACTTCCCGCACGTCGGCGTGAGTCAACAGCGCCTCCTCCACCTCACGCGGGTAAATATTGCTGCCACCCGAAATGATCACGTCCTTGGAACGGTCCGAGAGCGTGAGGAAGCCATCTTCGTCGAGTCGACCGACATCACCGGTGCGCAGCCAACCGTCTTTCAGCATCTCCGCGTTGGCCTTCGGGTTATTCCAATAGCCGAGCATGACGGCCGCGCCTTTGGCTTCGACCTCGCCGGTTTCACCTGACGGCAAAGGCTTGCCGTCCTTATCCGTGATGCGAACCGACATCACGCTTTGCGCTGTGCCGACCGAGGCGAGCCGCTCCAGATAGCGCGGATGATCGGTCCGCGCGTGCCATTCGCGGCTCAGCGCCGTAATCGTCATCGGCGATTCACCCTGGCCGTAGATCTGCACGAAACGCTGGCCCATGACCGCGATGGCCTCGCTGATATCAGCGAGGTACATCGGCGCGCCGCCATAGATGATAGTGCGGATACCTTCGCCGTTCTCGCCGCGACGCTTGGCGGCATCGACCAGACGCCGCACCATGGTGGGCGCGCCAAACATCACGACATTATCGAGCTGGCGCGCGAGATTGAGCACTTCGTCCGGATCGAAGCCGCCGGATTGAGGCACGACATGCCGTCCGCCCATGCGGACATGCGGAAAATGATAGAGACCCGCGCCATGCGAGATCGGCGCGGCGTAAAGCGAGGCGTCGTTCGGGCTCGCTTGGTCCACATCGGCGAGGTAACACAAGGACATCGCCACGAGATTGCCGTGGCTGAGCATCACGCCTTTGGGGCGGCCGGTGGTGCCCGATGTATAAAAGAGCCAGGCGAGATCATCGGCCTCACGCGCCAGCGGCAAGAGCGTGCCCTCGCCGTCTCGCAGCGCGCGATAGACGGCGCCATCGACCGAGAGTGTTTTCATCGCACCCGGGAGCTCGCTTTCCGCTTCCATCAGCGTGTCAGCCGTATCGCCGGAGACGAAGGTCAATTTCGCGCCGGCATCGCCGCAAATCCAGGCGGCTTCGCGGCCATGAAGCTTGGCGTTGATCGGGATAGCCACCGCCCCACACCACCAGATGCCGTAAAGGCATTCGAGATATTGCGTGCAGTTGGAGGCAAACAGCGCGACCCGATCGCCGGGCGCGATACCGTGGTCGCGCGAAAGCGCCGCGCCGATCGCGGAGGCGCGCCGCGCGAAGGTGCTGTAATCCGCATCGAGGTGGAAGCCGGTCAAAAGCGCGGGCGCTTCGGGGCGAAGCCTCGCCGTCGCCGCAAGCCAACAGGCGATATTCATCGCAGCTACTTCACGGGCTCCAGGATCGAGACGTAATTGGCGACCGCCGCCCCACCCATGTTGAAAATGCCGCCGAGCTTTGCGTCTCTGATCTGCATGCCCTCGGGCGCTTTCCCTAAAAGCTGCATCGCGGTCATCACATGCATGGACACGCCGGTGGCGCCGATCGGGTGCCCCTTGGCCTTTAACCCACCTGATGGGTTGACCGGCAATTTGCCGTCTTTTTGCGTCCACCCCTCTTTGATGGCGCGCGCGCCCTGGCCGCGTGGCGTCAAGCCCATGGCCTCATATTCGATCAATTCGGCGACCGTGAAACAATCATGGGTTTCGACAAAGGAAAGATCGGCAAGCCTGATGCCGGCCTTTTGCAAGGCGCGAGCCCAGGCGACCGAGCACCCCTCGAATTGCAAGATGTCGCGCTTACTCATCGGCAGAAAATCCTGCGCATGCGCGGTCGCCCTGATGTTGACGGCTTTACCAAGCGATTTCGCGGTCTCAGAATCGGCGAGCACGAGGGCGGCGGCGCCGTCCGAGACCAGCGAGCAATCGGTGCGCTTCAAGGGGCCGGCGACGAACGGATTCTTCTCGCTCTCGGAACGGCAGAAATCGTAACCGAAATCCTTGCGCATCTGCGCGTAAGGATTGGCGACACCGTTCTTGTGGTTCTTCGCCGCGATCATCGCAAGCGCGTCGGACTGATCGCCATATTTCTGGAAGTATCCTTGCGCGATTTTGCCGAATACACCGGCGAAGCCGCCGGGCGTGTCGCTATCCTCGGGCAAGTAAGAAGCGCGGAGCAGATTACGGCCGATCTCGGCCGCGGGCGTTCGCGTCATCTGCTCGACACCGACCACCAGCACGATTTTCGCGACGCCTGCGTCGATCGCCCTGATCCCTTGGTGCACGGCCGCCGATCCGGTCGCGCAAGCATTCTCCACCCGTGTCGCGGGCTTGAAACGTAAATGCGGATCGGCCTGCAACACCAGCGAAGCCGTGAAATCCTGCGGCGAGAATCCAGCGTTGAAATGCCCGAGCACGATTTCATCGACGTCGGCGGCCGCGACGCATGCATCGCTCAAGGCTTCATTGGCGACCCGAACCACCAGGCTTTCGACGGTCTCGGTGTCGAATTTGCCAAACGGCGTATGCGCCCATCCGACAATGCTGGCTGTCATGGTTGTTCTCCCTCGAATAGAAAAATCAGTTGACGAATTGACCACCCAATTCGTCGTCGATGTGAATGCGGATAATGTCGTCGAAGGTCTTCTCGGCGGTCGTAAAGCCCAATGCGAGCGCCCGCTTGGGATCGAAATTACGCGGCCAGCCCGCAACAATCCCCATGATGAAATGATCCGGCTCGCGCTTGATCCTGGCTGCGACCTTCTCTCCCGCGACCCGCTTCAGCGCCGCGATCTGTTCGCCGACGGTAGCTGAGATGCCGGGCATGGTGAGGTTTCGCCGAGCGCCGGCCTTCGCCGTATCCATGGTTGCCGCATGAATTAAAAAACCCACCGCCGAACGCGGCGAGGCATGCCAGTGCCGCACATCCTCCGACACCGGCAGCACCGCCTCCTTGCCGGAAAGCGGCTCGCGCAAAATGCCGGAGAAGAATCCGGACGCCGCCTTGTTGGGAAGCCCGGGGCGAATGCAGATGGTGGGCAGGCGAATGCCGACCCCATCCATGAAACCGCGCCGCGAATAATCGGCCAGTAAAAGTTCACCGATCGCTTTCTGGGTGCCGTAGCTCAGAAGCGGCGTCGTGAAGAACTCATCGCCAATGGCATCGGGAAACGGCGCGCCGAACACCGCGATCGACGAGGTAAACACAACGCGCGGCTTATAGCCGCCGCCCGCAAGCCTGATCGCATCAAACAGCATCCGCGTGCCGTCGAGATTGATGCGGTAACCCTTGTCGAAATCGAGTTCGGCTTCGCCCGAGACGATCGCGGCGAGATGGAAGATCATTTCGGGGCGATTTGCGACCAGCTTTTCCACCACGCCGGGCAGCGCGAAGTCGCCGGCCAGGGTTTCGACCGGAAAACCTGCGTTGGCGGGTTTGGCCGGCGCCACCACATCCTGCAACGTCATCTTCGATATTTCGCGCCCACTCAGGCGGCCGTCGCGCAACAATTGCTCGGTCAATTTGCGGCCGATCATGCCGGCCGCGCCCAGAATTAGAATATGCAAAGTCTGTTTCCTTTAATGAAAGCCTATATCGGTTTCCGACGTCACCGCGAGGAGCAAAGCGACGAAGCGATCCAGCACAATTTACTTACTTTTCTGGATTGCTTCGCTGTCGCTCGCAATGACGGTCAAAACAGCCCGCTTACTCTTTCACCGCACCGGTCATCGCCGACACGTAATGCTCGACGAAAAACGCGTAAAGGATGACGAGCGGCAACGACCCGACCAGGGCGCCCGCCATCAGCGAACCCCATTTATAGATATCGCCATCGACGAACTCGTTCACGATCGCCACCGGCACGGTCTTGTTCGGCGTCGATTGCAGGAAGGTGAGTGCGTAAATGAATTCGTTCCAGCACAGCGTGAACGAGAAAATGAAAGCCGAGATCAGACCTGGAATCGCCAGCGGCACGACAATGCGGGTGAGGATCTGCCAGCGCGAGGCGCCGTCGATCAGCGCGCATTCCTCAAGTTCGAAAGGAATGGTCTTGAAATATCCCATCAACAGCCAGGTCGAGAACGGAATGAGCAGCGTGGGGTAGACCAGGATCAGCGACAACGGAGAATCGAACAGGCCATAGGCCTGGATCACCGAGGCCAGCGGAATGAACAGGATCGAGGGCGGCACCAGATACGCAAAGAAGATCAGCACGCCGACCGTGTCCGCGCCCTTGAAGCGCAGCCGCACGATCGCATAGGCCGCGAGCACACTGGCAATGATCGAGAGCACGGTGGCGCCGACCGCCACATACATCGTGTTCCAGAGCCAGCGCGGATATTGCGTCTCGAACAATAATTTACTGATGTGCTTGAAGGTCGGATGAACCACCCAGAACGGATTATAGGTGCTCATGTCGATCAATTGTTCGTCGGGTTTGATCGAGGTCAGCGCCATCCAATAGAACGGGAACAGCAACACGAACAGAAGGACCGCCAGCGGCAGATAGAGCGTCACGACGCGGCGCGGCAGCGATTCCAGGTAGCTCATGCCCTCGCTGTCGTCGCCATGCGCGGCCATCGCTATTTTCGCTTGGAGCGCGGAATCAGTCATTGTTCGATCCTTGCTGCCATTTGCGACGCTGCATGCCGAACCAGGAAATCGCGATCGCCGCGAGCAGGAACGGGATCATGGCGGTGGCGACCGCCGCGCCCTCGCCCAACCGGCCTGAAATGATGCCGCGCTGATAGCTCAAGGTCGCCATCAGATGGGTGGCGTTCACCGGACCGCCGCGCGTCAACGCCCAGATCAACTGGAAATCGGTGAAGGTGAACAGCACCGAGAAGGTCATGACCACCGCGATGATCGGGGTGAGCAGCGGATAGGTGATGTAGCGGAAACGCTGCCAGTTGGTGGCGCCGTCGAGCGTCGCCGCCTCGTAAAGCGAGGGAGAGACGGTCTGAAGGCCCGCGAGCAGCGTGATCGCGACGAAAGGCACGCCGCGCCAGATATTGGCGAAAATCACGCTGCCGCGCGCCCAATTGGTATCGCCGAGGAAATTGATGTTGTGCGTGATCAGGCCAAGTTTGATCAGAGACCAGGAGATGATCGAGAATTGGGAGTCGTAAATCCACCAGAACGCGATCGCCGACAGCACGGTCGGCACAATGAAGGGAATGAGAACGATCGAGCGGATCATCGCCTTGAACGGCATATGCCGGTTCAACAGCAGTGCGAGATAAAGACCGATCGCGAATTTGATGGCGCTCGCCACGATCGTATAAAGCAGCGTGTTGAAGACCGAGAGCCAGAAAATGGCGTCGTCCCACAGCCACTCATAGTTCTCCAAGCCGACAAAGACGCCGCCGCGCCCGATGCGCTCGTCAGTAAAACTCATCCAGACGCCAAGGCCCAAGGGATAGGCCAGAAACAGGATCAGAAAGGCCGCCGCCGGCAGCATGAACCACAGCGCCACAAAGTTGCGGTTGAATTTAAGCCGCGACCATAGCGAGGGCGTGTCGGAGCGGGCTCCCCGAACAGGCATCGATGTCTGAAGTGTCGTCATTTCGTTCCAGTTCTATTTCCGAATGACCGGCGCGGAAAAACCGCGCCAGCCATTTCTCTTATCTTAACGGAAGATGCGCTTGGCCGAACGTTCGGCTGAGGCCATCGCGGTCTTCACATCTTCTCGACCGGTACAATAATTCGCGAACATATCGACCAGGACGAAGTCGGCGATCGCGGCGGCGGCGTTTTCGCTCATCTGGCCGAGGCCCGCCGGCGTCAGTGACGTCTCGCCAACGTCGCGGAACGGCGTGTTCTTCGGGTCGGCCGTCCAGATCGGGTTCTTGGTGAAGCCGAGGAGGAACGGCGAGAGGTAGCCTTGAGCGGCTTCGACCCACGGGTTGAACTGATCCGGTTCCATCATGAAGGCGGTGAAGGCTTTGCAGGCCTGCGGGAACTTGGTGAAGTTGAACACCAGGATCGGGAAGCCCAGGTTCAGTTCGCGCGCTTTGCCGTCCGCGCCGAGTGGCAGGTGAGCGTGATTCATGTCCTCGGCGATCTGCGGATTTTCCTTCTTCGCCGTGACATAGATCGAGATACCATTGACCGTCATGAAAAGCTGACCGGCCAAAAACGCCTTGTTGTTGGAACTGTCGTTCCAGGACGCGGTGCCCGGAATGAAATTGTCGTAAAGGCCCTTGACGTATTCGAGCGCTTTCGCGGTTTCCGGCGAATTGATGATGACCTTGTTGTTCGCATCGATCAGATTGCCGCCATGCGCCCATAAGGCCCAATGGATCCAGGAGTTGGCGTCACCCGAGGCGTGTCCAAGCGCCATGCCGGCCGGGGTGCCGTTCTTGTTGAGGCCCTTCACGAGATCGGCAAAGCCGGCGAGATCCCTGGGGAATTCCTTGTGGCCGGCCTTTTCCATGGCCGCGACGCGGTAATTCACGAGAGCGCCGGTTACCGCAACGGGAACGCCGATCCACTTGCCGTCAAGCTTGCCGTAGGCCTCGCCGGTCTTGGACCATCCGCCACCCTTTTTGCCGAGATAGTCGGCAACATCACTCATATCGACGACCTTGCTCGGAAACAGGAACGGCAGGGAATAAAGACCCCAGACGATATCGAGCCCCTGCCCGGTATTGGCCGCGACCGAGGCCTTGGGCTGAAGGTCGTCATAGGATTCATTGGAGACGTTGATGATGACGCCGGTCGCCTTCTGGAAGGCATCGACGATCTTCATGAAGGCGACATCTTCGGCTTCGACGAAACGCTTCCAGCGCAACAGATTGATCTTGGCGCCGGCTTCCGGCTTCCATGGCGCGGTTTGCGCCCAGGCCTTGGCGTAGCCCAACAATTGTTCGGCCGATAGAGTGGCCGCGGCCGCCAGCAGGCCGCCGCCCGTCTTCAGCGCCGAGCGCCGATCCAATGTAAAATTGCTCATCGTCCCTCTTCTCCCTACTTAACTGGTTCTTTCGACCAATTTCCCGAACTCATTCACAATCGCTTGCCGGTGGCCTCGTCGAATAAATGGACGGCCGAAGGATCCGGTTTCAGCCGAACCTTATCGCCGGGATTAAATTGGTGACGTTCACGGAACACCGCCACGACCTGTTCGCCGCCGAGCTTCGCAAAGACCTGTGTTTCCGACCCGGTCGGCTCGACCACGATGATTTCGGCCTCGGCACCGTCGTCGGCGATGGTGAAATGCTCGGGCCGCACGCCGTAGACCACAGGCCTTCCATCGGAATTGGCGGGCGCGGTGGCCAGCGGCAGCTTCACGCCATGAGGCCCCTCGAAAGCGGCGCTGCCATTGGCCTTCACCTTGCCTTTGAGGAAATTCATCGCCGGCGAGCCGATAAAGCTTGCGACGAATTGATTGTCTGGCCGGTCGTAAAGGTCGAGCGGCGAGCCGATCTGCTCGACGATGCCGTCATGCATCACCACGATCTTGTCGGCCATCGTCATGGCTTCGATCTGGTCATGGGTCACATAGACGGTCGTGGTCCTCAAACGCTGGTGCAATTCCTTGATTTCGGTGCGCATCGCCACCCGTAGCTTGGCATCCAGGTTGGACAAGGGTTCGTCGAACAAAAACACCTGCGGATCGCGCACGATCGCGCGGCCCATCGCCACGCGCTGGCGCTGGCCGCCGGACAATTGCCGGGGATAGCGATCAAGCAGCGGGGTCAAAGCAAGAATTTCCGCGGCGCGCGCCACGCCTTTTTTGATCTCGTCGGGATTGGCCCCGCGTAGCTTGAGCGAAAACCCCATATTGTCGGCGACCGTCATATGCGGGTAGAGCGCATAATTCTGGAACACCATCGCGATATCGCGCTCTTTCGGCTGGACATTGTTGACCACGCGATCGCCGATCGAAATCGTGCCCGAGCTGATATTTTCGAGGCCCGCGAGCATCCGCAGCAAGGTCGATTTGCCGCAGCCGGAGGGGCCGACCAAAACCACAAAGGCGCCGTCCTCGATCGGAATCGTCACGCCATGCAAGACTTCAAAGCCGCCAAACGACTTCCTGACATCGCGGATATGCACTGACGACATACACTTCCTCCCCAACCCATTTCCGGCGGCGGCAAACGCCTGACCGCGCGGGCTTTTGACGTGTCATACCAGACTTTTGCGATGGTGTCCTTGGATCAAAGTCGTAGGCAAGCCCCGCGCGGGCCGGGCCGTTGCAGAGCGCATCTCGGCATGCGAACATCGCGGGCATCAGCCCAAATGAAGATGACGCACAAAAACAAGGCGT
>DATGJS010000271.1:0-11058 GCA_035295025.1 Bradyrhizobium sp. | reverse complement strand
GCGCCGGTCGGCGAGGTGACGACGCCGATCACCTCCGGCAGCCACGGCAATAATTGTTTGCGCGCCTCGTCGAACAGCCCTTCGGCGGCGAGTTTTCTCTTGCGCTCTTCCATCAGCGCCATCAGCGCGCCGATACCGGCGGGCTCGATCGCCTCGATCACGATCTGGTATTTCGACGAGCCAGGATAGGTGGTGAGCTTGCCGGTCGCGATCACCTCAAGCCCTTCCTGCGGCTTGAAGCGCATTCGCGCATAGGCGAATTTCCAAATCACCGCCTCGATCTTGGCGCCGTCATCCTTCAGCGCGAAATAACAATGGCCGGAAGAATGCGGCCCGCGAAAGCCAGTGATTTCGCCACGGACACGGACATGACCGTAGGCGTCTTCCACCGTCCGCCGCAGCGCGGACGACAATTCGGTTACCGTGAATTCGGGGGCGTTGATCAGCGCTTCGGGAGCAGCCATCTCGGGTCAACCATCCAGGTTTCTGACGCGCATCTTGGCTATGGCGGACCGCCCGGGAGCTCAAGCGCGAGGACGATTCAACCGCATCTCACCGCGCTTTAAGGCACATATCCACACCCGCGGGCCACCTTTTTTGCGGTGCGACGATGCCATGCTAAACGGTAGGCCCTGTGGCAGCAACCCTTGCTTTGGCAGCGTTCATGAACATTCTTCTGCTCGGTTCTGGCGGTCGCGAACACGCTCTCGCGTGGAAAATCGCGGCGTCACCTCTGGTGACCAAGCTTTGGTGCTCGCCCGGCAATGCCGGCATCGCGCGCGAGGCGGAATGCGTGGGCCTCGATATCGCCGACCACGGTGCCGTGATCGCGTTTTGCCGGCGCGAGAGCGTCGATCTCGTGGTGGTCGGCCCGGAGACGCCGCTTGCGGCCGGCATTGTCGATGATCTCACCCATGCCGGCATCAAGGCGTTCGGGCCGAGCAAGCAAGCCGCGCGGCTTGAGGGCTCCAAGGGATTCACCAAGGCGCTGTGCACTGAAGTCGGTATTCCGACCGGCGCTTATGGCCGTTTCGACAACGCCGCGGATGCGCTCGCTTATGTGCGCAGCCACGGCGCGCCGATCGTCGTCAAGGCCGACGGGCTGGCGGCGGGCAAGGGCGTCGTCGTCGCGATGACGCTTCTCGAAGCGGAAGCCGCGATTGCCATGATGTTCGACGGCGCGTTTGGGACGGCGGGGACTCAAGTGGTGATCGAGGAATATCTGGAAGGCCGCGAGATCAGCTTCTTTGCGCTCTGCGACGGTGAGACGGCAATCGCGCTTGCTTCCGCGCAAGACCACAAGCGCGTCTTCGATCATGACCAGGGACCCAATACCGGCGGAATGGGAGCTTACTCGCCGACACCGTTTGTCACGTCCGAAATTCACGACGCGATCATGGCTGATATCATCGGGCCGACGGTCGCCGGCATGAAGGCGCGCGGCACGCCGTTTCGCGGCGTTCTTTATGCCGGCGTGATGCTGACGGCGGATGGGCCCAAACTGTTCGAATATAACGTGCGCTTCGGCGATCCCGAATGTCAGGTGCTGATGTTGCGGATGATGTCGGATATCGTGCCGGCGATGCTGGCCGCTTGCGACGGTCAATTGAAGCATTTCGACGTGCGCTGGTTCCCCGATGTCGCGCTGACCGTGGTGATGGCCGCCAAGGGGTATCCCGGCGATTATGCCAAGGGCACCCGCATTGAAGGGCTCGATGAAGCCGCTCAAGTCGAGGGCGTTGAAATTTTCCAGGCTGGCACAGTTACAAAGGACGGTCAGCTTCTCGCTAATGGCGGGCGCGTGCTCAACATCTGCGCCTCGGGCAAAAATATCGTGGAGGCGCGGCAGCGTGCTTATGAGGCGATCGACCGGATTAAATGGCCGGATGGTTTTTGCCGGCGCGACATCGGTTGGCAGGCGGTCGAGCAGGAACGCGCGCAAAGATAGTTTCGCCCGCGAAGGGAGTGAGTGGTCATGCCTGATCTCGCGGATTTATTCCCCGGCTTTGCCTCGCAATGGATCAACACGAAATCCGGGCGGATCTTCGCCCGCGTCGGTGGCAACGGGCCGCCTTTGTTGTTGCTGCACGGCTTTTCCGAAACCCATGTGATGTGGCATCGCGTGGCGCCGCAACTCGCCGACCGCTTCTCGCTGATCATTGCTGACCTGCCGGGTTACGGCTGGTCGGATATGCCGGAGAGCGACAAGGATCACACGCCCTATACCAAGCGCGCGATGGCGCGAACCGTCATCGAGGCCATGGAGCAGCTCGGATATGTGCATTTCGCGCTCGCCGGGCACGACCGCGGCGGCCGCGTCGCCTATCGCCTCGCGCTCGACCATCCCGGACGGCTGTCGCGGCTTGCCGTGCTCGATATCCTGCCGACCTATGATTACTGGGCGCGCCTGGACCGGACCTATGCGCTGAAAATCTATCATTGGACGTTTCTGGCGCAGCCTGCGCCGCTGCCCGAAACTTTGATCGGCGGCAATCCCGATTTTTTCCTGCGTTTCAAAATGGCAAGCCAGACCAAGTCGAGAAATCTCGACGCGATCGACCCGCGCGCGCTTGAACATTATCTGGCGGCCTTTCGCGATCCCCAGCGCGTGCATGCGATGTGCGAGGATTATCGCGCCGGCGCCCATGCCGATGTCGCAATCGACAAGGCCGACCGCGACGCGGGCAACAAGATCACGATCCCGATGCTGGCGCTGTGGGGCGATGCCGGCATCGCGCGTGCGGCCGCAACGCCGCTCGACACTTGGAAGAATTGGGCGAGTAATGTTTCGGGCAGTCCCGTCGATTCCGGTCACTTCTTGACGGAGGAAAATCCTGATGTGACCGCGAAGGCATTGCGGGAGTTTTTTCTGGCGGCTTAGACGGTTCACGCATTCGTCCTGTTCGTCATTGCGAGGAGTCAACGGTCGCGCGAATGCGCGCCCGTTGACAGGCTCCGCGACGAAGCAATCCAGGATGCACCTGCGGAGGGATTCTGGATTGCTTCGCTATCGCTCGCAATGACGATTAAGGCGCTACCGCCGTTCCCTGAAAAAATCTCGCAGCAGCGCTGCCGCCTCGCGTTCACCGACGGCGGAATAGACCTCCGGTACGTGATGGCAGGTGGGGGACGCAAAGAAGCGCACCCCGGAATCCACCGCGCCGCCCTTGGGGTCTGCCGCGCCGTAATAGAGCCGCCGGATTCTTGCGAATGAAATCGCGCCCGCGCACATCGCGCAGGGTTCCAGCGTGACATAGAGGTCGCAATCGACCAGCCGCTCGCTGCCGATGGCTTTGGCGGCGTGCCGGATCGCCAGAATTTCGGCGTGTGCCGTCGGATCGCGGTCGCTCACGGTCCGGTTGCCGGCGGTGGCGATGACCTCGTTGTTAAGCACGATCACACATCCGATCGGTACTTCGGCCGATTTTTGTGCCGTTTCGGCCGCTTTCAGTGCCAAATCCATGAAAGATGGTGCGCTCATGTCTCGTATCGCCAGGAGAACTCTGCTATGGGAGATGCCTTCAGCAAAAGTGGATACCGATTTTGCGTGAGAATGCGCCTCGTTGAAAGAGCGCGCATGATCGTCATTTGTACCTGCACCCGAAATGAGTCCTTTCATGCCCCGCGACGACGATAAAAACAACGATTCCCGCAAGCCGCGCGGCCGTCCGCCCAGTGGCAGGGGCCGCTCGGGCGTTGCGCGGGGACCGGAGAAGAAATTCGCCAAGCGCGGTTTTGGCGGCAAGACGGGCGGCGAACGGCGCCCTTACGCCGGAAGCCGCGACGATCGCCCGCCGCGACGCGAGGACCGCGACGGAGCGCGGGCTCAGAGTGAGCGGCCAAGCCGCTCTCGCGACGAGCGCGGCGACGCACGTCCCGCGTCACGCTTCCAAGACAGGAAATTCGGCGACAAGAAACCCTATGCCGCGCGGGAGGATCGCGAGAAGCGGCCCTTTACGCCGCGCCATGAGGGTTTTCGCAAGGACACTGACCGGCCACGCGGCGACCGTCCGTTCAAGCCGCGACCGCAGGATGGCGAGCGTCCCCGTGGCGATCGGCCTTTTTCCGATTCTGCCGGCCGGAAATTCAGCGGCGACAGGAAATTTTCGCGCGATCGCGGTCCGCTTAAGGATTTCGGCAGCCGTCCAGGTCGCGATCGGGAATTCGGTGCTGACCGCGGCGATTTGAAGCCATGGAAAAAACGTGAGGCCTCGGTGTCCGATCGTGGCGGGCGCAATTCGCGCCCCCCCCGTGACGATGCGCGCAACCCCGATCGATCGAGATTCGACAGTCCCCGCTACGATAAACCGCGCCATCGCGATGGCGACGAACGCCCGCGGTTTTCGCGGCCGCGTGAGGATCGTCCCGAGGGCGATCGTCCGTTTCGCGAGCGTTCGAAATTCGGTTCTCCTCGGGGCGACCGTGCGAAATTCGACCGGCCCCGCCGGGACAATGAGGACGAGAGCAAGATCTTTGCTAAACGCCCGGCCTTTGGCGGCCGTGGCGCCTATCGTGAGCGCAGTTTTGAGGAGCGGCGTCCGGCGCGTCCGCCAAAGGTCAAGAAATCCGGCGAGCGCATCGCCAAGGTCGTCTCGCGCGCGGGCCTTGCCTCGCGCCGCGACGCCGAGGAATGGATCGTACAGGGACGCGTGACGGTCAACGGCCGCATCATCAATTCGCCCGCGCTCGACGTCACCGAAAACGACGTCGTCACGGTGGACGGCAAGCCATTGCCGCCGCGCGAACGCACGCGGCTTTTTCTCTATCATAAGCCGCGCGGGTTGATGACGACCCATGCCGACCCCGAAGGGCGCCCGACGGTGTTCGACCATTTGCCCGAAGGCCTACCGCGCTTGATCAGCGTCGGCCGGCTCGATTTCAATACCGAGGGACTTTTATTGCTCACCAATGATGGCGGTCTTGCGCGCGCGCTCGAACTGCCCGAGACCGGCTGGCTGCGGCGTTATCGCGTCCGCGCCCATGGCGAGGTCACGCAAGGTCAGCTTGATGAACTCAAAAGAGGCGTCGAGGTCGATGGCGTCAAATATGGGCCGATCGATGCGACGCTGGAGCGTGACCAAGGCGCCAATGTATGGCTGGTGTTCGCGATCCGCGAAGGCAAGAATCGCGAGGTGCGCAATGTGATGGCGCATTTGGGCCTCGAAGTGAACCGCCTGATCCGGGTGTCCTACGGCCCGTTCCAGCTCGCCGAACTCACTGAGGGCGCGGTTGAGGAAGTCAGGACGCGGGTGCTGCGTGAGCAACTCGGCGAGAAGATCGCAATTCTCGCGGGCGCCGATTTCAACCGGCCGATGCCGGGCGAAGCGGATGCAAAGCCCGATGTGCAAGAGACCGCCGCGCCGCGCGGCAAGAAACCGTTCAAACCGGCCGGCAAGAATGCCTTGATCGCGGACCGCAAAGGCCGCCGCGTGCTGGTGCAGCGCACCGGCAGCGAGGAGGCGCGCGCGCGCAATGAGGAGGAGGCCAATGGCTATGGTCCGCCGCGCCGCCCGAAACGCGGCTATCACGGCAAGCGCGATCTGAAACCACGGGATGAGTAAGTCATGCGCGTCGTCGGCGGACGCCTGAAGGGCCGCAATCTTGCTTCGCCTTCCTCGCGCGATATTCGTCCCACGGCGGATAGGCTGCGCGAATCGCTCTTCAACATTCTGATCCACGCCTACGATGATCCGATTGAAGATGCCCGCGTGCTCGACCTGTTCGCCGGCACCGGTGCGCTCGGCATCGAGGCGATCTCGCGCGGCGCCAAATTTGCGCTTCTGATCGACAATGGCGCGGAGGCACGTGCGCTGATGCGCGACAATGTCGAGGCGCTGGGTCTCGGTGGCGTGACGAAAGTCTATCGCCGCGACGCCACCAACCTCGGTCCGGCGCACCCGATGGAGCCGTTCTCGCTGGTCTTCCTCGATCCGCCCTACACCAAAGGGTTGGCGGACAAGGCGCTGGTTTCCTTACGCGACGGCGGTTGGCTCGCTCCGAGCGCGCTTTTGGTGGTGGAAGAAGCGAAAGCTGCTGGCTTCAAGGGGCCGGAAGGTTTTGCGGAACTTGAACGGCGCGCCTATGACGACACCGAGTTCGTGTTTCTGAAGGCTCAGTGACTTCTGGCCGTCATCTACCTTCGCCCGAACAGTTTCTCGATGTCGGTGAGTTTCAGTTCCACATAGGTTGGCCGGCCGTGATTGCATTGGCCGGAATTGGGCGTGTCTTCCATCTCGCGCAGCAAGGCGTTCATTTCCTCCGGCTTGAGGCGGCGGCCGGCGCGCACCGAACCATGACAAGCCATGGTAGCCGCGACATGCATCAGGCGTCGTTCCAGCGGCAACGCCTCGTCCCATTCGCTCATATGCTCAGCAAGGTCGCGCAACAATCCGCCGGCGTCGATCTTGCCAAGCAGTGAGGGCGTCTCGCGCACCGCGACCGCGCCGGGGCCGAAGGATTCAACCGCAAGCCCGAAGGAGGCAAGTTCCTCGCCGCGCGCGAGTAAGGTCTCGACACTTGCCTCATCCAGTTCGACAATTTCGGGGATCAGGAGAATTTGCCGCTGAACGCCATTCCTCGCCAGCGACGCTTTTAATTTTTCGTAGACAATGCGCTCATGCGCGGCGTGCTGGTCCACGACGATGAGTCCGTCGCGCGTCTGCGAAACGATATAGGTTTCGTGAATCTGCGTTCTTGCCGCGCCGAGCGGACGGTCGAGCAGATCGGCCGAAGACTGTTCGATAAATCGAACGTCGGCGGTGGGTGTGCCCACATCGAACGCGGCCTGGCCGGGTTCGGCAAAGGCTGTCTGTATCGCGTTTTCAGAGTTCGGCAATGAGGCGGCGGGAAAGGCTGGCGAGCGCCGCCAATCCCAATTGGCTTGCCCCCCATTGGTTGAACGTGGCGCAAAGGATGGCCGCAGCGCCTCGATCGCGGTTTGGCCGCTATTGGCGGCGGTGCGCTTGCCTTCGCGGGCCAATCCCTCTTTAAGTGCGTGCACGATCAAGGCGCGCACGAGTCCGGCATTACGGAAACGCACTTCGGTCTTGGCGGGATGCACATTGGCGTCGACCTCGTGGGCGTCCAAGGTCACGAACAATGCCACGACTGGATGACGGTCGCGCGGCAGATAGTCGGCATAGGCCGCGCGCACCGCGCCCAGGATCAGTTTGTCGCGCACGGGCCGGCCATTGACGAAGAGATATTGCCCCAGCGCATTGGCACGCGTCAGCGATGGACCTGCGGCAAACCCCTCGACCGAGACACCATCGCGCTGGCTGCGAACTTCGATCGCGTGGCTGCGAAATTCCGCGCCTAGAATATCGCCAAGCCGTGTCAATTGGCCGGGCGCGCCGGGAAGCGCGGTGGCCCAAGTGACGGGGCCGCGCTCCTCGCCGGCAAGCGTGAAGGCGATGTCGGGCCGCGCCATGGCGAGCCGCCGCACCACCTCGCGGATCGCTTCGGCTTCGGTGCGGTCGGTTTTGAGGAATTTCAGCCGGGCTGGCGTGGCATAAAAAAGGTCGCTGACCTCGACGCGGGTGCCTTGCGACAACGCGGCCGGCGCGATCGCCGATTTGATGCCGCCTTCCACCGACAGCGACCAAGCGTGCGGCTCGCTCGCATGGCGGGTCGCGATATTGAGCTTGGCCACGGCGCCGATCGAGGGCAGGGCCTCGCCGCGAAATCCGAGCGTGCGGATTTGCAGGAGATTCTCGTCGTCGAGTTTAGAGGTCGCGTGGCGTTCGACCGCCAAAGCGAGGTCGGCGCGGGTCATGCCGCCGCCATCATCCGTAATCGCGATCTTTCGCCGTCCGCCGCCGTCAGTGAAGACATCGATCCGGATGGCGCCCGCGTCGATCGCGTTCTCGACCAGTTCCTTGACGACGCTGGCGGGCCGCTCCACCACTTCGCCCGCGGCGATGCGGTTGACGATTTGTTCGGGTAATTGTCGGACGGGCATTCGCAGGGTTTACTCGTGGGAGCGGTAAGATCATTTAAAGGTTTTCGCCGCGCAAAGGGAGAGCGCGGGCCGGGAAATTCACGATGGTTCAATCGTCGAAACGGGCCGAACCTCGCTTGGCCTTGACGTCGCCGCGGCGCTTTTTGCCCTCAAGGCGCCGTTTCTTCGAGGCCAATGTCGGCCTTGTGGCGCGGCGGGGAATCGGGCGCGTCATCGCCTCGCGCAGGAGGCCGAGCAGCCGTTCGATTGCATCGCTCCGGTTGCGCTCCTGGGTGCGGAAGCGCTGCGCATGAATGACGATCACGCCATCCTTGGTCATGCGCTGGCCGGCGAGGCGGGCAAGCCTTGCTGCGGCGTCGGGCGGCAGTGCGATTCGTCTTGTGTCGAATCGTAATTGCGCGGCGGTGGCGAGCTTGTTGACGTTCTGCCCGCCCGGCCCCGAAGCGCGGACAAAGGAAATATCGAAATCGTTCTCGTCGATCGTAAGATCGCGGGCAATCCGCAGCATGGCGTCACCGAATCGAAAGCGATTGCTTCATGGAATCGAGCTTTTTGCGAGAATACGCGCGATTTGCTTGGCGGAGGAGGGCCTTAATTCGCCCGCAGGGGCGTCGCGGCCACAGGCTGCGCCGCTGCTTCAAGCGGGGCGCGGCCGACGATCACGGTCAGAAGGCCATCGCCCCACAGCTTGCGCGCGGCCTGCTTTGCCTCATCCAGGGTCACCGCATCGACAACCGCGTTGCGCCGCTCCAGATAGTCGATCGGGAGGCGATCGAGCTGATATTGCAGCAGCGCGGAGGCGAGCTTGGAGGAGGTATCGAGCGAGAGCATGCGCGAGCCCTTCAGGTAGGATTTCGCCTCGTCCAGTTCCTCTTGCGTCGGGCCATTCTCGGCCATGCGGCGAACCTCGCGGATGACGCTATCGACCGTTTCGCCGGCACGGTCGGCGCGGGTTGCTGTCGTTCCGACGAACAAAGACGAGTGATCCATCCATGCCAACGAGTCCGAGATGGAATAAGCAAGACCGCGCTTCTCGCGGACTTCACGGTAGAGCCGCGATCCCGATCCGCCGCCGAGAATATGGTTGACGACATAGGCAGCCATGAAGCTGGGGTCGTTGCGCTTGATGCCGGGGCCGCCAAAGGTCACGACCGTTTGCGGCACGTCGAGCGCGATGAATTCCCGCTGGGGCGGCTTGTTGGCCGTAATCTCGGGCACCGCCGTCAGGTCGGATTTGGCGGGCAGGGCGCCGAAGGTACGGTCGAGCAGCGCTCCAAGCGAATCCGCATCGATGTCGCCGACCACGGCGATTTTCAGATGTTCCTTTGTCAGCACCCGGCCGACATAATCCTTCATGTCGGCGATCGTGACGTTGGGAACGCTTTCAAGCGTGCCATTGGCCGGATGGCCGTAAGGGTGATCGCCAAAGGCGATCTCGAGGAATTTGCGGCTGGCCAGCGAGCCGGGGCTGGATGTCTCGCGCTTCAAGCCGGAAATGATCTGTGTGCGAATGCGCTCAACGTCGGTACCGTCGAAATGTGGCGACGTCAGCGATGTCCGAAGCAGGTCGAAGGCTTCGTCTTTATTGTCCTTGAGCATCCGCAAGGACCCGCGGAAGTAATCGCGTGTGACGCTGAAACCCAACTCGATGGCGCGGCGGTCCAGCCGTTCATGGAACGTCCTGGAATCCATGTCGCCCGATCCCTCGTCGATAAGGCTGGCGACCATGTTGGCGGTGCCGGCCTTGGCCTCCCGGTCCTGGGCGCCGCCGCCGGTCATGGCGAATTCCATCGCCACCAGCGGGACGGTGTTATCCTGCACAAACCAGGCCTCGATGCCGCCCGGCGAAATCAGGTGCTGGATCTTGGCCGCGGCGTGCGAGGGCGACGGCATTATCGCCATGACGGCAAGGCATCCGCCAAACACGAGCCCGGCGCGCCGTGCGCCGATCTTGAGGTGGGTCACGAGCGCTTCTCCGCGTGTTTGGGCGTTACATCCTTGATCAAATATCCGCTCACCGAGCGTTTTTTGTCGAGCCAGTTTTGCGCGGCCTGACGAACCTGGTCGGCGGTGACGGCGCGAATGCGGTCCGGCCAACCGCGGATGTCTTGGATGCTCAGTCCCGTCGATAACGCCCCGCCATACCAACGGGCCAGCGTCGCCTGATTGTCCTGGGCGTAGATGGCCTCGGCGACGAGCTGGGTTTTGACGCGTTCGAGATCCTCGGAGCGAATTCCATTCTGCTCGATGTCGGCGATCAAATCGTCGATCGCCTGCTCGATTTGCGCGAATGCGACGCCGGGCCGCGGCGACACCGATATCGTGAACTGGGTGGCGTCGAGCGAGGTCCCCTGATAGCCGGCTTGGGCGCTCACCGCGAGCGACGGATCGATCACCAGCCGGCGATAGAGGTAGGAATTGCTGCCGCCGCCCATCAATTGCGCCAGCACGTCAAGCGCGGCGCTTTCTCCGGCGGCCGCGGTCGCGGCCGAGGGGACCAAATAATAGCGCCGCATGCTCGGCTGTTCGACGCGCGGATCGGACAGCGTGACCGTGCGCGGCGCGGCCGGCTCGGGTTCTTGCGGGCGAAGGCGGCGGGCGGGAATCGCCGGTTGGGCGGCAATCGCGCCGAAGCTGCGCTCGGCCATCGGTCGAATATCGTTCGGGTCGACATCGCCGGCAATCACCAAAATCGCGTTATTCGGCGCATAAAATCGCTTGTAAAAGGCGAGCGCATCCTCGCGATCGAGTTTCTCGATTTCCTGGTGCCAGCCGATCACCGGTCGGCCATAGGGATGGTTGAGATAGAGCGCCGCCATGATCTGCTCGGTCAGCCGCGCTTCGGGGTTGTTGGCCACCCGCATGTTGAACTCCTCGAGCACCACGTCGCGTTCGGGCAGCACGTTTTCGTCCCTGAGCACGAGGCCGGTCATGCGATCGGCCTCGAACTCCATCATCTTGCCGAGTTCCTCGCTCGGCACCCGCTGGAAGTAGGCGGTATAGTCGGTGGAGGTGAAGGCGTTCTCGTTGCCGCCGGCCCGCAGCACGGTTTGAGAGAACTCGCCCGCCGGATGTTTGCGCGTGCCCTTGAACATCAG
>DATGJS010000270.1:0-4033 GCA_035295025.1 Bradyrhizobium sp. | reverse complement strand
TCATGGCCGCGGTCTCCGCCGATCTGCCGACCGTCGTCATTCCGGTAGGTCCGATGGTCGTCGGTCATCACCGCGGCGAAGTATTGGGTGCTTGCACCGATTGCCGCCGATTGTGGGGCAAGCACCGCGCGGGTGAAATCGACGAAGCCGAGATCGAGGCGGTGAACTCGCGTTTGGCACCGTCGGTCGGCACCTGCATGGTGATGGGCACAGCCAGCACCATGGCCTGCATCACCGAGGCGCTCGGCCTGTCGTTGCCGATGAGCGCGACGATCCCCGCACCCCATGCCGAGCGCTTTCGCTTGGCGGAGGCGAGCGGCAGGGTCGCGGCCGACATGGCCAAAGCCAAAGGACCGAAGCCGAGCGAATTGTTGACGCCGCAGGCGTTCCACAACGCGCAAGTCGTGTTGCAGGCGATCGGCGGATCGACCAACGGCCTCATTCATTTGACCGCGATCGCCAACCGCACGCCACACCGCATCGATCTCGAAGCCTTCGACAAATTGGGGCGTGAGGTGCCGGTCTTGATCGATTTGAAACCCTCCGGCGCCCATTACATGGAGCACTTCCACCATGCGGGCGGCATGCCGAAATTGATGGCGCAGCTTGGCGATTTGATCGAGCTCGACGCGAAGACCATTACTGGCGCGACTTTACGCGAAGTGGTTTCGCGTGCCGAAGATGTGCCGGGGCAGGATGTCATTCGCTCGCGCAACAGCCCGATCAAGGCGGAGGGCGCGCTTGCCGTGTTGCACGGTAATCTTGCGCCGCGCGGTGCCGTGATCAAGCAATCGGCGGCGACGCCAAAGCTGTTGCAGCACACCGGGCGCGCCGTCGTGTTCGAATCCGTCGAAGACATGACGTTGCGGGTGGACGATCCCGCGCTTGAGGTTGGTGCCGACGACATATTGGTGCTGCGCAATGCCGGCCCGAAAGGCGCGCCGGGCATGCCGGAAGCGGGTTATCTGCCGATCCCGACCAAGCTCTTGCGTGCCGGCGTAAAGGATATGGTGCGTATTTCGGACGCGCGGATGAGCGGCACGGCGTTCGGCACCATTGTGCTTCATGTTACTCCCGAATCTGCCGTCGGCGGACCGCTGGCGCTGGTCAAAACCGGTGACATGATCGCCCTCGATGTCGCCAAGCGAAGCATCGATCTTCTGGTCGAGGCCGCGGAGCTCGAAAAGCGCCGCGCGGCGTTAAAGCTTTCGCCGACGCCGGATTGGGCGAAACGCGGCTATGCGCACCTGTTCAACAAGACCATCCTGCAAGCCGACGAGGGCTGCGATTTCGATTTCATGCGCCGTCAAGGCAGTGAATGAGAAGGCAGCGACTGAGATCGCATGCTTGATGGAGCCGTCAGCCAAATTACCTCAAGGAAATATCTCTGATCCAGAGCGCGCTTTGCGACCGACGATGAATTGACATTCAAACAATCCCGATGGGATGATCGATTCAATCAAAATGGGGAGGCGGCATGAGCAAGGCGCGGGGGAGGATCGTTGTCGTGATGGCCATGGCGTCGGCGCTGCTGGTTGCGGCGGTTGCCGAGGCGCAAGAGATGAAACATTACCGCTTCGCCTATGATCAGCCAAAGACGACCGGTTACGGAATTCTTGGTGATATTTTCGCCGACAAGCTCAAGGCACTCAGCCACGGCACCATGCTGATCGACCAATATCCGGGCGCCCAGCTCGGACAGGAGCCGCAGGTTCTTCAGCTCGTCAAATCCGGCGATGTCGAATTCTGCATTTCCTCTTCCGCCAATGCGGCCACGCTGTCGCCGCAGGCCAGCGTAATGTCGCTGCACTTCCTGTTTCGCTCCGAGGCCCATCTCATCAAGGCGATGGCGGACCCCGAGGTCTCCAAGGCCGTTAAGGCGATGATCGCCGACACCGTGCAAGGGGCGCATGTCATCGGACTCGCCACGCTCGGCCTTCGTCATATGTATGCCAAGCGCGAGATCAGGAAGATCGAAGACATCAAGGGATTGAAGGTGCGGGTTCAGGCGACGCCGACCGAGGATACCATGTTTCCAGCCTATGGGGCCCAGATTGTCCATATGCCGTTTGGCAGCGTCTATACTTCGTTGCAGACTGGTGTGGTGGATGCCGCCGAAAACGGCATCAATGTCTATCTCGCCAACAAGCACTATGAAGTCGCGCCCGTTCTGTCGCTGACCGAGCACGAGGCCAATAACAGCCTCGTTTGGGTGAGCGACAAATTATGGAACAGCCTCACGCCGGAGCAACAGGGATGGGTGCAGGCCGCGGCCGACGAGGTCAATCGGAGCCAACCCGCCAAGGCCATCGAGCTTGAACATCAATCGGCGGAGAAACTCAGATCGATCGGGGTCAAGGTGGTCGCCGATGTCGACAAATCGGGCTTTACGGCGATCGCCGATCCTTATCTCGATAAGCTGGCCAGGGAGCTCGGGCCGCACGCTGAGAAGATCAAGAATCTGATCCGGGCCATCCAATAGCGCCATCATGAAATAACGGGGGAGTAGACGTTGACTATTCGAGGAAAAATCGCAGGCCGGCTGATCGTTTTGATCGCGTCGATGTTTGCAAGCGCCGCAAGCGCGCAAGAGATCAAGCATTATCGCTTCGCGCACGATCAGCAGCTCAATTCCGGATACAGCATCGCCTACGACATTTTCGCCGCCAAGCTGAAGGAATTGAGCAAGGGCACCATGCTGGTCGATCAATATCCGGGTGCGCAGCTCGGCCAGGAGCCGCAAATCCTGCAATTGGTTCGCTCGGGCGATATCGATTTTGCGATCGTCTCATCAGCCAATACCTCGACCATCTCGCCGCAGGCCGGCGTGATGTCGCTGCATTATTTGTTTCGTAATGAAGCCCACAACGTCAAGGCGCTCGGCGATCCGAAAGTATTCGAGGCGGTCCGCGACATGATCGACGACACGGTGCAGGGCATTCACGCGATCGGGCTCGGCACCCAGGGCTTCCGGCACATGTACGGCAAAAAAGAGGTGCGCAAACTCGAAGACCTCAAGGGATATAAGGTTCGCGTGCAGGCCACCGCCACCGAAGATACGATGTTTGCCGCCTATGGCGCGCAGACCGTGCATATGCCGTTCGGCAGTGTCTATACCTCGCTGCAAACCGGAGTGATGGATTTCGGTGAGAACGCGGTCAATGTTTATCTCATCAACCGCCACTACGAGGTAGCTCCCGTCTTGTCGATGACCGAGCACGAGGCCAATAACGCCATCCTCTGGATCAGCGACAAGCTCTGGCAGAGCCTCAATGCCGAGCAGCGGGGATGGGTGCAGGCGGCGGCGAGGGATGTGAGCCTTCAAGAACCCAAGCGGGTGTTCGATTTGGAGCGGGCGGCAGCGGCGAAGTTGGAAAAGATCGGCGTCAAGATCGTGACCGATGTCGATAAGACCGGTTTTCAGACCATCGCCGATCCCTATCTCGACAAGCTCGCCAAGGAGCTTGGTCCGCATGCCGAGAAAATCAAGACCCTGATCCGGGCGATCAATTGAGGGTCGTTGGGATGCCAGGCTGTCATTGGGAGTTCGGAAGATGGCGATTGCCGACAAACTGGTTCTGCAACGCCAGCGGCATCTGAAATGGCACGCGTTCGACCGCCTCGAACTCGGCCTGATGATGTTGTGCGGCGCGCTTTGCTTCGGCTTCTCCTTATCGGTCGTGTGCGACATCGTTACCCGCACCATCGGTCATCCCTGGCTGTGGTTGCAGGAGGTGACCTCAACTCTTTTCATCTATGCGATCTTCATCGGCGCCGCGGTCGCGACCCGCCGCAACGATCACCTTTACCTCGCGGCCATTTCCGATGCGCTGCACGGTTCGCCGCGGCTGATTGTTGAAATCCTGATCCGCCTCGTGGTGCTTGGTGTGGCCGTTTGCCTGATCTGGTTCGGTTACATCAATTACATCAGGGGATTCGGTAGCTTCCGCCTGCCGTCCGGCACGCCGATCGCCTCGCTCTATGCGGCGATACCATTTTCCGGCACCTTGATCGCGTTGTTCACGCTCGAACA
>DATGJS010000269.1:0-9510 GCA_035295025.1 Bradyrhizobium sp. | reverse complement strand
AGCATCTTCAACGGCCCCCTGCCCATCGATAGTTGAATTCCATAACCCTTGCTACCTCTTGAAGCATCTCATACCGCATCGCGATAACCGCCGGATGGTCAGGCCGGCCCTCAGACTGCGCCATTTTGCCGATTTTATCGCTCGATAAACTGAGATAGTCTTTAGACTATCGCCGGTTCCTCCCGGAAACGAAAGTGAAACGCGGTCATATCGACAGGCTTGACCGCGACGGGTAGGGTCGCGACCCTAAAATTCAAGTGTTGTAAAATCGTGTTGGGAGAAGCGCGTTGTCGGAGAAGTTCGCCTGGAAGCGGGACTATTATGCGGGCGGCCTGATGTTCCTGCTCGGGGTGGGCGCCGCGGTGACTGGCTCCGGCTATAAATTTGGCAGCCTTGCGCGCATGGGACCGGGCTTCATGCCGGTCGTGCTCGGTGTCGTCCTGGCCTTTATCGGCATCCTGATCGCGGGGACGGCGCTGGCCTCCTCCGAAGCGGGCGACAAGAAATTCCTCCCCGATCACCCGCAATGGTTCGGCTGGCTTTGCATTATTGCCGGCCCGGTCATGTTCATCATCCTTGGCTATTATGGCGGAATGATTCCGGCGGTGTTCGCCTGCGTGTTCGTCAGCGCGCTCGGCGACAGGACCGCGACCTATAAATCATCCTTGATCCTGGCTGCCGGCGTTACCGTGTTCGGCGTGCTGCTGTTTCACTATTTGCTGAACATTCCCTTTCCCTTGCTGCGCGGAGTGAACCTGTGATCTCAACCGCGTTGACCGATCTCTGGTACGGCTTTGGCGTCGCGCTTGAGCCGCACAATTTGATGTATTGCTTCCTCGGCGTGCTGGTCGGCAATCTCGTCGGCGTGCTGCCGGGCATGGGGCCCGTCGCCACGATTTCGATTTTGCTTCCCTTAACCTTCGGCATGCACCCGGTGCCGGCGATCCTGATGCTTTCGGGCGTCTATTACGGCGCCCAATATGGCGGGGCGATCTGCTCGATCCTGCTCAACCTGCCGTGCCATCCGCCGCATGCGGTGACCTGTCTGGATGGTTTTCCGTTGACCAAGCAAGGCAAGGGCGGCACCGCGCTCGGCATCACCGTCATCGCCGCCTTTGTCGGCGCCTCTTTCGGCATCACGGAAATGATTTTTCTGGCGCCGTTTTTGGTCAAGATGGCGCTCGAATTCGGCCCTGCCGAAGTCTGCTCGCTGATGCTGGTCGGTCTATTGGCCGGATCGACCCTTGCCAAGGGATCCCCGCTCAAGGGCATCGCCATGACGGTGTTCGGTCTGTTGGTCGGCATTGTCGGATCCGACATCGAAACCGGCCAGCCGCGCTTCACCTTCGGGATCACCGAATTGTTCGATGGCATTGAAATCGTTGCCCTTGCGCTCGGCATGTTCGGCATCGCCGAGTTCATGAACAGCATCAACAACACCGAAGCGGTCGATATGAAATATGCCAAGGTCGGCATTTCCGACATGTTTCCGTCGAAGGCCGATCTCAAGCAGGCTTTTCCCGCGATGATCCGCGGTACCCTGCTCGGCAGCCTGTGCGCCCTGATTCCGGGCACCGGGCCGACGATCGCCTCCTTTGTGTCCTACGCGACCGAAAAGAAGATTTCGAAAACGCCGGAGCGTTTCGGCCACGGCGCCATCGAGGGCGTCGCCTGCCCCGAAGCCTCGACCCACTCCTCGGTGCAGGGCGACTTCATCCCGACCATGAGCCTCGGCATTCCCGGCGACACCGTGATGGCGCTGTTGTTGGGCGCGCTGATCATTCACGGCATCGTCCCGGGCCCGCAGCTCATCAGCCAGCACGCCGATATCTTCTGGGGCCTAATCGCGAGCTTCTGGATCGGCAACATCCTGCTCGTCATCCTCAACGTGCCGATGATCGGGCTGTGGGTGAAGCTGCTCTCGATTCCCTATCGCTACCTCTATCCGAGCGCGATGTTCTTCGTTTGCATCGGGGTTTATGCCGCCAGCAACGACATGTTCCAGGTCGGCGAAACGCTCGTGATCGGCATCGTCGGCTACATCCTGCTGCGCCTGGATTTTCACCCCGCCCCGATCCTGCTCGGCTTCGTGCTGGGACCGCGCTTTGAGGAAAACTTCCGGCGCAGCCTTTTGATTTCGCGCGGCGACCTGATGACGTTCGTCGAACGGCCGATCAGCGCCTTCTTCCTCTTGATCTGCGTGGCGCTGCTCACCGCCCAGATCTATGTCTGGCTGCGCAAGCCGAAGATTATTCAAGAGGAAAAGGCGGTCGAAGCCGGCGTTCCGGCGACGCCCTATTCCGAACTGGCGGGCTGACGAAAAAAGCCTCGCGGGCGGGCACCGACGTTCCGTCAGCCGGCTGTCACACCCTTGTCGCGCGAACATCGCAAGAAGGCGAACGCGACGAGGTGGGCGGATGTCGGCTTTAACTGGGACGACCGGTTTAACTCGAATGATCGGCGCGGCATGGGGGCCTTTTCCTCCAAACGGCTTTCCTGCTCTGGCAAGAATGGCGAGGCCGTCATGAGCGCCTGGCTTGCCCTGTTCGCGGCGGGACTGTTCGAAATCGCCTGGGCCTTTGGCTTGAAATATTCCGACGGCTTAACCCGGTTCTGGCCGACGCTGGCCACTGTGCTGGCGATCCTGGCGAGCTTTTCGCTGATGGCGCTCGCCCTTCGATCTCTGCCGTTTGGAACGGCCTATGCGGTCTGGACCGGCATCGGAGCAGCCGGGAGCATCATCGTGGGAATGGTGATTTTCAGCGAACCCACCGATCCCGTTCGGGTGATCTGCCTCACCTTGATCGTCGCCGGAATGGTGGGGCTCAAGCTCAATTCGCCGGTCTGATGGACATCAAAGACCTGCCGCGCGCCCTTCCATCAAGCGCTGCGGTCTTGTCGCGAGCCCTAGATAGGTCCAAAATATCAGTTCCAGGCTCGATCATCCTGTCTTGGTTTTTAGAGCCCGCCAACGCGCCCGGCCTCCTTTTGGCTGTTGCCTTGTAGCGTCAGCCTAGCCAAAAGTGTAATTCTTTCCGATTGTTAATGCGACATCGACCGATGGAAACGTGCAAATGAGATTGCCAGGGAGGTGATCCACCCGGTCTATCGCGAAAAAATCGCCACCCCATCACCCCGCCAACGGCAGGTTCATGAACCAACCGATCAAGAATTTCCAGGAAACCCCCTCGATCGATCCTTCGCAGGCCGCCAAGCCGCGGTCGTATCGCGGGCCTATCCTGATATCGATCCTCGTCATTCTGCTCGTCGCCGGCATCGTCTGGTGGAACAGGCAAGGCAGCGCCCCGCCGCAGGGCAATGGCGGGCGCAACGCCGCGCCGATGTCGATCGTCCCGGAGGTGGTCGGCAAAGGCGATATCGGGGTCAATATCAACGCGCTTGGGACGGTGACCTCGCTTGCGACCGTATCGGTCCGCACGCAGATCTCCGGCTATCTGATGAAAGTCGATTTCAAGGAAGGCGACGAGGTCAAGAAAGGCGATCTGCTGGCCGAAATCGATTCCCGGCCCTATGAGGCGACCTTGGCGCAAGCCAAGGGGCAATTGGCGCGCGACGAAGCCATGCTCAGAGGCGCGCAGGTGGACCTGACGCGCTACCAGGGATTGGCGGCGCAGAATGCCGTGCCGCACCAAACGCTGGATACGCAAATCGCGCTCGTCGCCCAGGATCAAGGCACCGTGGAGGCCGACCGGGCCTCGGTGAAATCCGCCGAGGTGAATTTGCAATATTGCCGGATCGTGTCGCCGCTCGACGGCCGTGTCGGCCTGCGTCAGATCGACCAGGGCAATTATGTGACGCCTGGTGACGCCAACGGCCTTGTCGTCATCACCCAACTTCAGCCGATCAGCGTCTTGTTCACGGTGCCCGAGGACCATCTGCCGGCGATCGCCAAGCGTATCCAATCCGGCGCGACATTGCCCGCAACCGCGCTCGATCGCACCGGCGCCACCAAAATCGCCGACGGGTCGCTGCAAACCTTTGACAGCCAGATCGATCCGACCACCGGAACGATCAAGCTGCGGGCGCAATTCTCGAACCAGGATCGATCGCTCTATCCCAACCAATTCGTCAACATCCGATTGCTGCTCGATACCCATAAGGACGTGACGACGATCTCAACCGCCGGCATCCAGCGCGGCGTACCGGGCACGTTCGTCTATCTCGTCAATGACGACAGCACGGTATCGGTTCGGCCGGTCAAGCTCGGCGTCACCGACGGTGACCGCGTGGAAGTTCTGTCCGGCCTCGCGCCGGGCGAGCGCATCGTCATCGACGGCGCCGACAAGCTTCGCGACGGCGCCAAGATCATCGTTCGATCGGAGAATAACCCCACCCAAGCCCCCACCGAGCCGGACAAATCGGGCGGGGCTAAGAAACGCCGTTCCGACAACGGGCAAAAACAATGAGTCCATCGCAACCGTTCATTCTACGACCGGTCGCCACCACGCTCCTGATGATCGCCATCATGCTGTCCGGCCTGCTGGCGTTCCGCTTCTTGCCGGTCGCGGCCCTTCCCGAGGTCGATTATCCGACCATCCAGGTCCAGACCTTCTATCCGGGCGCCAGCCCCGATGTGATGACTTCCTCCGTCACCGCGCCGCTGGAAGTGCAATTCGGGCAGATGCCCAATCTCAACCAGATGAGCTCGGTTTCCTCGGCCGGCGCGTCGGTCATCACCTTGCAGTTTGGCTTGACGATTTCGCTCGATGTCGCCGAGCAGGAGGTGCAGGCCGCGATCAATGCCGCTGGCAATTTGCTGCCCGCCGATCTTCCCGCCCCGCCGATCTACGCCAAGGTCAATCCGGCCGACGCCCCGATCCTCACCCTCGGCTTGACGTCGAAGACCATGCCGCTGACGCAGGTGGAGGATTTCGTCGATACCCGCTTGGCGCAAAAAATCTCACAGCTTCCGGGCGTTGGTCTCGTCAGCATCAGCGGCGGTCAGCGGCCGGCGGTACGGATTCGCGCCGACATTCGTAAACTCGCCGCCTATGGCCTCAACATCGACGATCTGCGCACTACGCTCGGCAATGCCAATGTCAACACGCCGAAAGGAAATTTCGACGGGGCGATGCGCGCCTACACCATCAACGCCAACGACCAGATCCGAAATGCCAGCGACTACAAATCCCTGGTCGTCGCCTATAAAAACGGCTCGCCGGTCCGCCTCAGCGATGTCGGCGACGTCGTCGATGGCGCCCAAAACGAGAAGCTCGGCGCCTGGATGAACCTGACGCCGGCGATCATCCTCAATATCCAGCGCCAGCCCGGCGCCAATGTCATTTCCGTGGTCGAAGGCATCAAGGCACTGCTGCCGCAATTGCAGGCCGCGCTGCCGGCGGCGATCGACGTCAATATCCTGACCGACCGCACAGTCACGATCCGCGCTTCCGTGCAGGACGTGGAATTCGAGCTCACGCTCGCCGTCATACTCGTGGTGCTGGTGATTTTCGTCTTTTTGCGCAACGCGCGCGCAACCTTGATTCCAAGCCTGTCGGTTCCGCTCTCCTTGGTCGGCACGCTCGGGGCGATGTATCTGTTCGGCTTCAGCCTCAACAATCTCTCCTTGATGGCGCTGACCATCGCCACCGGTTTCGTCGTCGATGACGCCATCGTCGTGATCGAAAACATCTCGCGTTACCTCGAAGAAGGCGACACGCCGCTCCAGGCCGCGCTGCGCGGTTCCGAGCAGATCGGATTCACCATCATCTCGCTGACGGTCTCGCTGATCGCGGTGCTGATCCCGCTTCTGTTCATGGGCGATGTGGTCGGCCGCTTGTTTCGCGAATTCGCCATCACGCTGTCAGTCACGATTCTCATCTCCGCGGTGGTCTCGCTCACGCTGGTGCCGATGGCTTGCGCCAAACTGCTCAGACCCGAATCCGCGACGCATGAAAACGCGTTCCAGCGCCGCAGCCGCGAAACCTTCGATTGGATCATCGAAATTTACGGCCATGCCCTCACCTGGGTCCTGGATCGTCAAACCTTCACGCTTGCGATTGCGCTCGGCACCTTCGTTCTGACCGGCCTGCTTTATGTCGTCATCCCCAAAGGATTCTTTCCGCTTCAGGATACCGGCGTCATTCAAGCGATTTCCGAAGCGCCACAATCGGTGTCCTATGCCGCGATGGCGGAACGCCAGCAGCAACTCGCCGCCGCGATCCTCAAAGACCCCGATGTCGTCAGCCTGTCGTCCTTCATTGGGGTGGATGGCACCAATACCACGCTCAACAGCGGCCGGATTTTGATCAACCTCAAAGCCCATGACGAACGCAAATCCGACATCGCCACCGTCATGCGGCGGATCCAGAACAGCACCGCCTCGCTGACTGGCATCACATTATACATGCAGCCGGTTCAGGATTTGACGATCGAGGGCACCGTCAGCAAGACGCAATACCAGTTCATCCTGCAAGACGCCGATCCCGTGCAACTGGCGGAATGGACGCCCAAATTGATCGACAGACTGAGGCAGCTCCCGCAGCTTGGCGATGTCGCGAGCGACATTTCCAATCAGGGGCTCTCGATCTTCGTGGAAATCGATCGCGACCAGGCCGCCCGTTTCGGCATTACGCCGGCAACCGTCGACAACGCGCTTTATGATTCCTACGGCCAGCGCATCGTGTCCACGATCTTCACCAACTCCAATCAATATCGCGTCATCCTGGAGGCCGATCCTCATTTGCAAACGTCGCTGCAATCGCTGTCGGACATCTACCTTCCATCCTCGGTCGGCAATGTGCCGGTGCCGCTCGCGACGCTCGCCAAATTCCGCGAGGAAACAGCCCCGCTCCAGGTGTCGCATCTTGGGCAGTTTCCCGCTTCCACCGTGTCTTTCAACCTCGCCCAGGGCGCCTCTCTGGGCGAAGCCGTCACCGCGATCAAGCAGGCGCAGGCCGATATCGGTCTGCCCCTGAGCGTGATCACGAGCTTTCAAGGCGCGGCGCTGGCGTTTCAATCCTCGCTCTCCAATCAGCTTTTCCTGATTTTTGCGGCCATCGTCACCGTCTATATCGTGCTCGGCGTGCTCTATGAGAGCTTCATCCATCCGCTTACGATTCTCTCGACCCTGCCCTCGGCCGGAATCGGCGCCCTGCTGGCACTGATGATGGCCGACGACGATCTCACCATCGTCGCCATCATCGGAATCATTCTTCTCATCGGCATCGTGAAAAAGAACGCGATCATGATGATCGACTTCGCGCTCGATGCCGAGCGCAACGAGGGAAAATCGCCCCGGGAGGCGATCTATCAGGCGTGCCTGCTGCGCTTCCGCCCCATTCTGATGACCACCATGGCCGCCGTCCTCGGCGCGTTGCCGCTGATGCTCGGTACCGGCGCCGGCTCCGAACTGCGCCATCCGCTCGGCATTTCCATCGTCGGCGGCCTTCTGTTCAGCCAATTGCTGACGCTGTTTACGACGCCGGTGATCTATATCTGGTTCGACCGTTTGGCAGCGCGGTTTGCCGGCCACTCGGGCGATGCCACCCAGCCGGCGGAATGAGGATAGACCATGGGTCCCTCAACGCCTTTCATTCGCCGGCCGATTGGAACGACGTTGCTGACCTTTGGCTTGGCGGCGGCGGGCGCCGTGGCCTTCTTCAAGCTGCCGGTATCGCCGTTGCCCCAGGTCGATTTTCCGACCATTTCCGTTCAGGCGACCTTGCCGGGCGGCAGCCCCCAGGACGTTGCCACCACCGTTGCAAGCCCGCTGGAGCGTCATCTCGGACAGATCGCCGACGTCACCGAAATGACCTCGTCGAGCACGGTGGGCGGGGTTCGCATCACCCTGCAATTCGGCCTCAACCGCGACATCAACGGTGCCGCGCGCGACGTGCAGGCGGCGATCAACGCCGCGCGCGCCGATTTGCCGACCAGCCTGCGAAGCAATCCAACCTATAAGAAAGTCAATCCGGCCGACGCGCCGATCCTGATTCTGACTTTGACGTCCGACACCATGACCCGCGGCGATCTCTATGATGCGGCTTCAACCGTGCTGGCGCAAAAATTGTCGCAGGTCGAGGGCATCGGCGAGGTGATCGTCGGCGGCAGCTCGCTGCCGGCGGTGCGCGCCGAGCTCATTCCGCAGGCGCTTTATAAATACGGCATCGGTCTTGAGGATGTGCGGGCCGCGCTCGCCAGCGCCAACGCGCACAGCCCGAAAGGCGGCATCGATGTCGAGGGCCAACGCTACCAGATCTACGCCAACGACCAAGCCAACAAGGCGGAAGATTACAAATCCCTCATCGTGGCCTACCGCAACGGCGCGCCGGTGCGTCTTGCCGATGTCGGCGAGGTCATGGACTCCGTTGAAAATCTCCGCAATTCGGGGCTTGCCAATGGCAAACCCGCCGTTCTGATCATTCTCTACCGGCAGCCGGGCGCCAACATCATCAGCACTGTCGATCTGGTGAAAGGGCTCATGCCCCAGCTCCGGGCTTCGATTTCACCGGCGATCGACGTCGGGCTGGCCGTCGATCGCTCGACCACCATTCGCACCTCGCTGCGCGATGTCGAACGCACGCTCGTTCTGGCGGTGCTGCTTGTCATCGTCGTGGTTTTCGCTTTCTTGCGAAATCTGCGCGCGACGCTGGTGCCGGTAGTGGCGGTGTCGGTCTCACTGATCGCGACCTTTGCCGCGATGTATCTGTTTGGGTATAGCCTCGACAATCTCTCGCTGATGGCGCTTACCGTCGCCACCGGATTTGTGGTCGATGACGCGATCGTGGTGCTGGAAAACATCACCCGCTACATCGAAGACGGCATGAGCCCAATGGAGGCCGCGCTCAAAGGCGCCAATGAGGTCGGCTTCACCGTGCTGTCGATGAGCATTTCACTGATCGCCGTCTTTATCCCTATCCTGCTGATGGGCGGCATCATCGGCCGCCTGTTCCGCGAATTCGCCATGGTGATCTCGATTTCTATCATGATCTCGCTGGCGATTTCGCTCGCGACGACGCCGATGATGTGCGCGGTATTGCTTCGTCGCGAAACCGGCCAGAGGCATGGTCGTCTCTATCAAATGAGCGAACGCTTTTTCGACGCCATGCTCGA
Organism: Bradyrhizobium sp.; assembly: GCA_035295025.1. Taxonomy (GTDB): domain Bacteria; phylum Pseudomonadota; class Alphaproteobacteria; order Rhizobiales; family Xanthobacteraceae; genus Bradyrhizobium. The sequence goes on along the minus strand of DATGJS010000269.1, from coordinate 435 downwards.
TTTCTACCGCCGGACATTGGCGGCGGCCCTTCGCCATCCCGCTCTGACGATATTGACGCTGGTCGTGGTGCTCGGCCTCAATGTCTATCTCTACATCGCGATTCCGAAAGGCTTTTTCCCCCAGCAGGATACCGGGCGGATCGTCGGCTCGATCCAGGCCGACCAAAGCATCTCCTTCCAATCGATGCAGAAGAAGCTGACGCAATTCATCACCATCATCAAAAGCGATCCCGCGGTGGAAACCGCGGTCGGATTTACCGGCGGCGGCCAGACCAATTCCGGCTTTGTGTTCGTTTCACTGCGCCCGCTTGGTGAGCGACAGATTTCCGCCGACGGCGTGATCGCGCGGCTGCGGCGCGAGATGGCGGTCATTCCGGGCGCCACGCTGTTCCTGCAAGCCGTGCAGGATATCCGCGTCGGCGGCCGCGCCAGCAA
>DATGJS010000268.1:0-13969 GCA_035295025.1 Bradyrhizobium sp. | reverse complement strand
CACGTTGGGCCACGGCGTGACGTTGGGAATGGCGTGAACGAAGCCGATGCGCCAGGAAATTCCGGAGCCGCCGGGGCTGCGGATTTTCAGGCCTGCAAAATCCTGAAGCGTGCGCGCCTCCTTCTTGGTCGTGTACCAGTTCTCATTGCCGAGTTCGAGCCACGGGCCGATGACATGGGCGCGCAGCTTGGTCGCAAGCTGCTGGTTGACGAGTTCGCCCGGCGCGCCGTCGCAGCAGCGGCGGAACAACTCGATCGGCGGGCTGTACAGCGCCGGCAATTGGCAGAAATCGCAATCTGGCACGAGCCCGGTCATGGTCCAGGTGCCAGGCGCGGCCATATCGACCTGACCCTGAAACAGCGCCTTGGTGACATTGAGATCGGCGAACAATTGCCCGGAATGAAACATTTCGGACTTGATCCTGCCCTGGCTCGCCTCTTCTATTTTACTGAGATAATCGGTGAGCGCCCGGTTGCGCGGATGCGATGGCGCGGTATCGAGCGAACAGCGCAGCTTGATGGCCTCGTCCGCAAAAGCGGCGCGCGACAGATAAGGCGTGGCGAACGCGCCGGCTGTGCCAGCTACGAACGCGCGGCGGTTGATTTTCAAAGCCATGATTCCCTCCTGACCTGTTTTGTCCGGCCCGTTGGAAATCAAGGATCGCGCCTGTTGTCGTTCTTGGCAACTATAATCGAGGTACTTTTTCATCGTTTCAGATCAGACTTTGGGCGTTGGAGCGGGGATGCCTCGGTAACGCCACCTCGACCTGTCGAATAGCCATCTCCGTCATTGCAAGGAGCGTCAGCGACGAAACAATCCAAAATCCTGCCATAGTGTAAATCCTGGTTTGCTTTGCTTGCACTTGCAATGACGCACACCTTCCGCTCTCTTACGGCGCGAGAAGCGCCCGATCGATCAAAGATTGTCGTCTCTCAAAAGGAGAGAGAGAGCAGGGATGCCGGGGGCACGCCGCTGGTGCCCCGTTTCCCGCGGTGCGGCCTGATTTGAACGTGAGCAATTTTGAACAGACGCTCACCATGCGATACGCTATTTTTCAATCACCGGAGGATTGCGCTGTCCGGACCTAATCCAACGCCACCGGGCATTATTGTGCTTGGTGGCGTTGTGCTGTCGCCCGAACCGCGACCGAAAAATGTGGCGCGATTTTCTTCGTGATTTGGCGGATCAAGCGAGGAGCACCGTCGCGATGTTTGGCTGAGCCATATTACCAGTGTCAAATTACCAGTGTCAGATTTTCCAAATGTCAGACAGCTTTCGCCGCGTGATGAGCGATTGAGACAGAAGTACCTTCGGGACCGCTCTTCATCACAACCAACGCCTTCAACTGGCTGGCAAGGGCCGCGACGATGCCCGCGCCAAGTCCGCCTTCCCCGGCAATCGCGTGCTCCTGTTTACCCCCGCCATTATCGGCCACCGTCAATGTCCATTCCGTCTCGGCGGCGTCGAAGGTCACCACAATGAGCCCGCCCGTCGTTGCACGACCGAATGCGTGCTTCAGCGAATTGATCACGAGCTCACCGACAATCAAACCTAAGCTCTCGGCCTTCCGGCGGCTCACGTTTTCAGCACGACCGTGGACTTCAATCGAAATTGGCTGATCGTCGCTGATCATCGAATGGGAGATGGCGTCGCACAAACTCGTCAAATACGGAATCAGCGCGATGGACCCACCCACAGCCGACGCATGCAGATGTTTTTGTACGGCCGCGATCGATATGATCCTGCTATGCGCGTCATCCAAAGCTTGACGCGCCTCGTCCGAAATTGCCTTTCTAGCTTTCATGGAAATAATGCTTGCGACGATTTGCAGGCTGTTGGCCACGCGATGGTAAATTTCATCGAGCATGACGTCTTTCTGACGAAGCAGCTCGGCATTCTCGCGCTCCAGAAGACGCTTGCTCGTGACATCCTCGATACTGAGAAAGATTTTCGCGGGCGATACCCCATCATGAGATTCTCCTCGCGCGTCGAACAGCATCGTTCGTCGTCCGAGGGATCGAAAATCATATTCAACTTCATAATTCGCGATAGCCCCTTGTTCGGGTATGATTTGCCCCAGAAGTAACCGCAGTGGAGGGATATCCCACTCCCCGCCTCCCAACTCGTAAAGCGACCTGCCGATGATATCGCCGATGTCGAGCCTGAATGTCGAACAGAAGGAGCGGCTCGCGGCGACCAGCCGCAGACCGCGGTCGAGAATCAGGAGGGGTTCGCGTATGGTTTCGACAATTCCCCGAGCGATCCCTATGCTAACATTGGTATCCAGGCCGGTCGGTTGCCATGGCTCGTCCCTGGTAACCGTCAGGACTGACTGAGTTTGCGGATTCATGTCATCTCCACGCCTGCTACTTCACCACCAGCGTCTCCGCCATGCGCCGCCCCAGCTTTCACCCCATCGTCTTCTTCGGCGGACTAGCACCGCCGATCTGAAGTCCCTGCACCACAAGCAGCAGGGTTCTTTTTCAGGGACTTCAGATCGAGAAGCGGCACTCAAATCATTAAGTTTGCTAGTGCCCATTGCTTTCCGAAGTTCGCGTAAAGGTGCTGCTGAGACGGATCGCGAACTTCGGAAAGCAATGGGCACTAGGCTGATGAGCATGAGAAGCAACACCGCGCCCATCGTGGCGATGATGATCGCAGACACGATGCCCGAACCGAAATCGATTCCGGATCGTGGAAGTATCCAGCTCGCAATAAAAGCCCCTGCGCTTCCTGCGATGAGATCGCCGACAGGGCCAAAGCCTGTACCCCAGACGACTTGGCCCGCGACCCAGCCAGCCACCAATATGACGAGAAGAGCTTCGCCCGAGATGTCCATCTTCGCCCTTATGATCGGACAGAAGTACCACCACAAAGCTTGATGCTAGGCTGCGAGGCAGGGCGAAGCTGTGCAAAATTGATCAGATGCCGCTGGTTGAGCGGCTTCGATTTCGAAGTTTGTTAAATGAAGAACGCCAGGTGATCCGAACTTCGGAAAGTGGGCACTAATTTTTATGTAATTGTGCACTGGTTTTATGAGCGGCCTGTGCAATTTTGCTCAGCACGAACGGCCGGCGGCAGCTAAGGTCTCATATTGGGTTTGGCATCCGACGATTGCGGCGCATGGGAACAATACGTTGAATGAGCCAAGCCGGCCATGATCTTCAGACAAATCCGGCACCTCCGATCTGAAGCCCTGTAGTGCGAATGGCGAGTTCAGCCGGGAACTTCAGATCGACAAGGCGGCACTGAGACCCGCCTTCCTGCTCCATCGCGGCACTCACTTCCATGAACTTCGAAAAGCAGGCTCCAGGCGCCGGTAAATTTTACCGACACACCGGGCATTGACTTGCCAAGCCGGGATATTCCTTTAGCCTTCGATGAGCACATGTCAAAAACAACAAAGAGCCTATTTGATCCAAAGCTCTTTCTCGCCAAGCTCGGCGAGGGCAAAAACATATTGAAGTTCGACAAGAACCAGGTCGTGTATTCGCAAGGCGACGCTGCGGATACGGTCTTCTACATCCAAAAGGGAAGGATCAAGGTTCTCGTCGTTTCCGAACAGGGCAAGGAAGCGGTGGTCGGAATCCTGGAAGCCGGACAATTCTTTGGCGAAGGATGCCTGAATGGCCATTCTCTGCGAATTTCAACAACGGCGGCGATGGAAGAATGCGTAATCACTTCCATCACCAAAGCCGCGATGCATGCGGTGCTTAAAGATGAACCAAGATTTTCCGAATTATTCATGGCATATCTTCTTAGTCGAAACAGCCGCATCGAAGAAGATCTGATAGACCAATTATTCAATTCCAGCGAGAAACGGCTCGCACGCCTTCTCCTGCTTCTGGCAAATTTCGGAAAGGATGGCGCCTCTCAGCCCATCACTGCGGAGGTTAGCCAGGAGACGCTCGCGGAGATGATCGGGACAACCCGCTCCCGTGTCAGTTTTTTCATGAACAAGTTTCGCAAGCTCGGCTTCATCACCTATAACGGCAAGATCGAGGTTCATAGTTCGCTCTTGACCGCGGTCTTGTACGATAAGACTGAGACAACGAAAGACGAGTGAACCGGCCGGCACAAGGATCGATTTGGCGAGACCGGCGATTCTTGCGGAAAACAACCACCCGGAAGCTTTGGTTCCGATTCAACCAGAACCGACACGTTACTACAGCACGATGAGATTTGACAAACCGCTTGCGGGCGAAGTGGCCAAGTTTGGGCGCGCCTTACCGCCGGCCAAACGCAAATGGCGAAGCGCCGGGCAAAAGCGCGGCGTTGATGTCGCTGTCATTGCGCTGGGTAAAGCCGGCGCCAACCGACAGGGTGAGATTCGAAGCGGGACGAAATTCGACGCCGACATGCGCGCTATAGCCGCCCGGGATGGTGCCGGGAGTGGAATCAAAGCCGGGCAGGCCGGCGCCGATGCCAGGATTATACTTCAACGTGTCGAAGCCGGCATAGACCGAGACCGGCGCGCTTTTGAAATTATAACCGAGCTGCATGCCTTCGTAGGAAAGCGAGGACAGATTGCTCCACGCGGGCGCCTGACCGAAACCGTTCAAGCCCAATCCGCCGCGCTCACTGCCGATAAACCAGCCGTCCGAAAAATTGTAGCGCGAGGAAAAGCCGCCACGGCCGCCAAGGCCTGAAAATGCGCTGGACGCGTTTGAATCAGGAGCCGCGGTGAAATTACCAATGCCGACCGACCATCCCGGCCAATAAGGCACCGATTGAGCGTGGGCCGCTTGAGGGCCGAAGCCAAACGCCGCCACGATGGCGGCGAGAACAATGGCAAAACTTGATTTCTTCACAACCATGGACATGCGCATAGCTACCAATGTGCCGAAACTATACGGCCGAGCCGATGGGAACGCCAGCCTTGCCGATCTGCCCTGCCAATCCGCCTCGCCAAGCTGCCCCCGCTTCATCGCCCGTAAGTTTTGCCTCACTTTCGCCGGCAACGAACCAGCACGACATAATCGGGCGGGCTGCTGGTGATGCCCCAAATTTCGGTATTGATGATGTCCTCGCCCACGATCCGACCGTTTGGACATTCGCTCCTGACGAGATCAAGCGCCATCCGATGACGGTCTGCCCGGACGAGCGGATTATATTTGATGGCCGGTTTGTTCGCGACGTGAACCGCAAAATCATAGGCCTTGTCCGGCGAAGCGCGTTCGACGCGAACGCTTTGGCGCGGGTCGGTCCAACCCGCGAACAAGGCAAGGATGAAGATTGCCGGAACCAATCGCGCCACGAGGACCTTCTTTGTTATTTTCACGACGTAGCCGAACATATCCTATCAGGCACGCTTCGATATCCAACCTGGCGGTCTCTTGCAATCTCGCGCATGGCGGCCTATGTTTTTGGCATATGCCTGGAGATAGGCTGTGCCCGAGCAGAGACATGTCAGACTATTCCGAAACGGCCGCAACCAAGCGGTCCGTATTCCCGTGGAATTCGAACTGCCAGGCAATGAGGCGATCATGCTGCGCGACGGCGATCGTCTGGTAATCGAGCCGGTGCGCAAGCGCGGGCTTGTCGCCTTGCTCAAAACGATGAAGCCGCTGAAAGAGAGTTTTCCGGAGATCGACGATCCCATCGCAACACCAGAGAACGTGTTTTGACTCGCTATCTGCTGGATACGAATATCGTTTCCGAGCTGATCAGGAATCCACAAGGCAGAGCTGCGAAGCGGATCGCGAAATTGGGCGAAGACAACATCTGTACCAGTGTCATCGTGGCGGCCGAATTGCGCTACGGATGCGCAAAGAGTGGCTCGCCGCGGCTGCTCAAAGCCGTCGAAGACCTGCTCGGCGAGATCGACGTGCTGCCGTTGGAAGCCCCTGCGGATGCCGCATACGGCGAAATCCGCGCAGAGCTGGAAACGGCCGGAAAGCCCATCGGCGGCAACGACCTGCTTATTGCCGCGCACGCCCGCGCGATCGGTGCGACGATCGTGAGCGCCAATACCGACGAATTCAAACGTGTCCGCGGCCTGAAAGTAGAGAATTGGCTGGCTTGAATTTGCTTTGTCCAATAGCTGCACGAGAAGAGGGACCGATCATCATCTACCGATCCGAATCTCGAGTTCGCAGTTTTGTTCTGGGCCGTTTTGTTCCAAATGGCGGCATTTGGCGCTCCCAAGGGGAATTGAACCCCTGTTTCAGCCTTGAGAGGGCCGCGTCCTAACCGCTAGACGATGGGAGCATGGGAAAAAGGGAATAGCCTTGAAACGGGCGCGCGGCAAGGCGCAACCGCGATGAAGGTGAACTCCTTCTCCCCCGCCTGCGGGGAGAAGGTTGGGATGAGGGGGAGTTGGTGCACATTCGGACTATCCGAAAGCGCCCCTCACCCGGATCGCGCAAGCACGATCCGACCTCGCCCCGCAAGCGGAGAGAGGTGAAAGTATTATTTTACGGCTCGTTCACAAACCTTAACCGCCCACGGGCTTTAAGCGTATGCGCGTCAAAGGCGCGGATTTCGATCAACCCACCGACATCGAGTGTCACCACCACCCGGTCGCCGGTCACTCCGGTGGTGAGGATTTTGGCGCCCTTCGGCAGGACGGCCGTCATGTCGGGGATATCAGCGCTTCCCTCGGCGCGGAAAAGACGGTAGCCGATGGCGATCAGGACGGCCGCGATCGCCAGCCCCGTGGTGAGGCCCGCAATCAGCATCAGGCGCCGCACCCGCGCGAATAGCGCGGCCTGTTCTTCGCTCGGCGCTTGGGTCAGTTCTTTTGTCGGTTCGCTCGCAACGGTCTCGGTCATAGAGTTCTTCTTTGGAACAGAATTCGGATCACGGTCAAAGACTGGAAGTCATCGTCGAGGACGGCGAGGGATCGCCCCGGCTCGACCGTGTGCTCGCCGCGCACCTCAGCGCGCTATCGCGGTCGCGGCTGAAGGCGCTGATCCTGGAAGGTAAAGTCGCCGTCGGAAATGCCCCCATTCGCGACCCCGCTTACCATGTCGCTCGCGGCGATACGATCACAATCGACGTGCCCCCGCCGGTACCGGCGGAACCGCTGGGCGAAAACATCGCGCTTCAAATCGTCTATGAGGATGACGCGCTCATCGTCATCGACAAGCCCGATGGGCTCGTGGTGCATCCCAGCGCCGGCCACGAGACCGGCACGCTGGTGAACGCGCTGATCGCCCATTGCGGGGCTTCGCTTTCGGGGATCGGCGGGGTGAAACGGCCGGGCATCGTCCACCGGCTCGACAAGAACACCTCGGGCCTTCTGGTCGTCGCCAAAAACGACGCCGCGCATCAATCGCTGTCGGCGCAATTCGCCGACCATGGCAAGACCGGCGCGATGCGGCGCGGCTATCTCGCTTTCGTCTGGGGCGTGCCGAACCGCACGCAAGGCACGATCGACGCGCCGATCGACCGCCACCCCTATGCAAGGGAAAAGATGGCGGTGCGCGAAGGCGGACGGCACGCGCTCACCCATTGGGAAATCGTCGAAAGCTTCAAGGGGGCGGACGGCAAACCGGTCGCAGCACTTCTTGCCTGCGAACTCAAGACCGGCCGCACCCATCAGATCAGGGTGCATCTTGCCCATATCGGCCACCCGCTGATGGGCGACCCGGTCTATGGCCCGCATTTCAAGACCAAGGCCAGCCATCTCGGACCCCAGGCCCAGGCGGCGCTGGCCGCCCTCGACCGCCAAGCGCTCCATGCATACCTTTTGGCCCTGGAACACCCCGAAACGGGGGCGATTCTCGAATGGAGCTCGGATTTACCGGGGGATCTCACCCGTCTACGGGATTCGCTAAGGGCGGCGCTTTGACGCGGGCCAGGGCATGATCCGGAAAAGTGTGAAGCGGTTTTCCGAAAAGATCATGCTCTAGTTAAAAAAGTCTTGATATGACAAATGGTTATAGCAGCCACACGGCGACGTGACGGGAGTTTAACTTCCAAAGACCCCCCGATTTGATGTATGTTGCACCTGCGTTGAATATCCAACGCGGAACATCGCAAGGCGACTGGCTTTAACCGAGCAGCCGCCTGCCTGGCCCGCCGCTATCGGGGGCCTGAACCTCTGGAGGGCGCTCAATGGCCCGTACAGCTACCTTGCCGATTCTCAATGGAGAATCCGGCCTGTCCCGATACCTCGCCGAGATCCGCAAATTTCCGATGCTGGAACCCCAGCAGGAATACATGCTCGCCAAACGTTTGCGCGAACATGACGACCGGAACGCGGCGCATCAACTTGTCACCAGCCATCTCAGGCTCGTGGCCAAAATCGCCATGGGCTATCGCGGCTACGGCTTGCCGATTTCCGAGGTGGTCTCGGAAGGCAATGTCGGCCTGATGCAGGCGGTGAAGCGGTTCGAGCCCGAAAAGGGTTTCCGCCTCGCCACCTATGCCATGTGGTGGATCAAAGCTTCCATTCAAGAGTACATCCTGCGTTCCTGGTCGCTCGTGAAAATGGGCACCACCGCGAACCAGAAGAAACTGTTCTTCAACCTGCGCAAGGCCAAGAGCAAGATCTCCGCGCTCGACGAGGGTGATTTGCATCCCGACCAGGTGAAGCTGATTGCCAAACGCCTTGGCGTGACCGATCAGGACGTGGTCGACATGAATCGCCGCCTCTCCGGCGACGCCTCGCTCAACGCGCCGATCCGCGACGACGGCGAAGCCGGCGAATGGCAAGACTGGCTGGTCGATACCTCGCCCAACCAGGAAGCCCTGATGGCCGAGCACGAGGAGTTCGATCATCGCCGCCAGGCTTTGACCGGCGCCATCGGCGTGCTCAACCCCAGGGAACGCCGCATCTTCGAAGCGCGGCGGCTGGCGGAAGAGCCGATGACGCTGGAAGATTTGGCGGCCGAATTCGGCGTGTCGCGCGAGCGCGTGCGGCAGATCGAAGTCCGCGCCTTTGAGAAGGTGCAATCGGCCGTCAAGGGCACGATCGCCCGCCAGGAAGCGGCGGCGTTAGAGGCCGCATTTTAATTCGCACCACAAGAGATCAAGGCGGATCGCAAACGCGAGGAAAAAGCCGGCGGCAACGCCGGCTTTTTTGTTGGTGCCCTTTTTCATGTCGCGCACGTCCCGCAAACGAGAATCGCAAGCCCGCTTCAACGAATGGTGCTGAGATAATCCGACAGGTTGGTGGGATCGCCACGCGTGCTCTGCCGCAGAGGCTGATTGCTCAACAAGATGCTGGACTGGGTCTTGTAATCGGTGGGCACATTGTCGGTCGGCTTGAGCGGTTGGCTGAGGAAATTGCGGTAGCGGTCATAGGCCTCTTGGGTGCCGACGAAGATACAGGCGCAATGCTGCGGCTCCGCATAAAGGTAACGCACGGCATCGCCGGTCCCGTTTGCGACAAAGCGGTGCGCCGGTAGCGCGCGTAGCGCTTTTTGCCCGGCCGGATCGTTGGCGAACTGGATACGAAAACCGGCCGACTTCAAATAAAAGCTGTTCTTTTCCAGGAATGGTTTGCTTGGCTCCTCGACGGCGGCCGAAACCCCAGCGAAGAGCAATAGCGCAATCGCCGGGAACAGTCGCAAGGCCTTAACGCGGCGAAGCCGAAATGGATGGTCCGACGCAACCCGCCGGACAGTTGATGCTGACATTGCCATTACCCCGCTTAAAGCCTTTCCCCCAAGGGATTGAACCTCAATCCGCATCCGGCCGACCAGGGTCTCATATAACCGTCTTATATAATCCCGATCTGGTAAAGCCAGCCTCCATAAGAAGTCAGCAAGCATCGCCGCCGCTCTAAGGCGAACGCCTACTCCCCCCATTCCCGCGCCAGGGTCGCAAGCGCGCAGCCCTCGCAATAACGCGCGTCTTTGAAATCGATCCAGTTATGCGCGTAGACGTGATCGAGCGGGATCGAATAGCGCGCGCGCAGCAGCTTCACCAAAATCCGCCAGGCCGCGACCTGTTGTTCCGTCGCCGGCCGCGTCACGTCGGGATAATTGCCGGCGAATTCCACCCCGATCGAATTGTCCTTGGTGACGCGGTGATAGGTTTTATAATTGTCGATATATTTGTTGTCGTCGCGGTCGGCGCCGTCGGTGTGGGTGGGGACGAGATGGTCGGCCACCGCCCAATACACCGTGCCGTCGGTTTCCACCCAAACCATGACGCCGCGCCGCGTCGGATGTTTGGCTTGCGCTTGCGCGCCGCCGCGCGCGGAGCCCGCCGGCCCTTCGGTCTGATGCACGATGATGTTGGTCCATCGATGGGCCTTTTCGACCTCGCCCCAGGGCGCAAGCCACACCATCTTCAGGCCCGCAATATCGGGCGTGCCGGAGGTGCGCGCGATCGCCTCGATCGTTCGATCTTCAGCCAAGGCCGAAGACGCCATCATCGCCACGCAAAGCGCGCTCAACAACAGAGGGACCTTCATCGGGCGCACTATGCCGCGAACTTTACGCCGATCAAGCCGGAAGCCGCGCCGAGGGCTCTTCTTCCGGCGCCAAGGACGGCGAAAGCTCATAAACCGCATGGCGGTTCCTGCCTTCTTTCTTGGCGACATAAAGCGCATGATCGGCGGCCGCGATCAGCCGATCCGGAATCGGGCCGACTTCCTGTGTCCATTGCGCCACCCCAATCGAGACCGTGATCGGGATATCTTTCCCGACACAGCCGGCGGCGTCCTCGCGGCACGTTTCAACGATCCGTCGCGCGATCATGGCGCCTTCGCCGAGCGTGGAGGCCGGCAGCACCACGCTGAATTCGTCACCGCCGGCCCGCGCCAACAGATCGCCGGGCCGCAGCCGCATCTGCGCCATCAGCGCGAAATGCTGCAAACAGGCATCGCCCGCCGCATGGCCATGAGCGTCGTTGATCGTCTTGAAGCCGTCGAGATCAATCACGAGCAACGCAAAGGGCTCGCCGCTTCGGCTTGATTTCGCGCATTCCTCGTTCAAGCGCTGCAACAACTGCCGGCGATTGCCGACGCCGGTGAGATCGTCCATCAACGCGAGATCGGCGGCTTCGTTGCGAAGGCGGTCCACCGCCATCAACAGAAAGCCGAAATTCCAGACCATCGACAGGAACATCAGCGCCAGGATTATGACCGATTGCGGCGCGTTGAAATGAACGAACGAGAAATCGCCGAGTTGAAGCAGTTTGCCCAAGGCGCGGAACGCATAGATGCCGATGACGACGGCAGCGACCCAGGCGGCAAGCTGCGCGCCGGCGTTCACCCTTCCATCCTGCTTCGACATCAGCCATTTGAGAGAAAGGGCGAGCGGCGTCGCCTGCGCGAGAGAATAGACCACGATCCGCATCGTCGCGCTGTCGTACCCGAACAGGAAGGCGGCAAGGCCGATGAAAGCGAACGCGGTGATCGCCGCGCTTTCGCGCCAGCCGGCCGGCGCGCCAAAGAAGCGGCGAATGCCCATCATCGCGACACAGGTGGAGAAAACGACCGCCGTGCCGCCCGCCACCAGCGGCGCCACCCAATCGGTGATCGCGCTTGACATCGCAATCGCCGCGGCGGTCGCCGAAGCGAAAGCCGAGGCAGTCCAAAACCGCGCGGCCTCGAAACTCGGATAACTGCACCAGATATACGCCCAGATCACGCCGAGCGCGATGGAATTAACGATAAAGGCCGTCCAGAGGGTAGGAACATTCAGCATTGTGAACCAGAAGCGTCCCTGTCGTCTTGCGGACACCATGCGACCATGCCGATTAACGGACTCTCACCCCCGCACGCGAAATCCTCTCATTGGTTGTGAAATCATAAAGATGGCCCGCGCGTGGTTTGAGCCGCTCGCCATTAACCTTGGACTGTCGGTATCCGGCGGTACGTGAGTGATGACTTGAATTCAAAAGGCTTCAAATAAAAAAGCGAGCCTGAGCTCGCCACTTTCGCACCATCAAATGCACCCCCTCGCACCCAGCCGCCGCTGGGTGCCCGGGCAGAGGTTTCTCTACCCGGGCGATCGAAGCTACTTCTTCTTCGACTTTTTGGCCTTCTTCGCCTTCTTTGCCTTCTTCGCTTTCTTAGCCATAGCATCCTCTTTTGAGTTAATGGATTGAAACGCGACACGAGGCATGCTCGGCGGAGGGCCAGCCTCGCAATATCCTCAAGCTCTATCCCAACAGATTCGCTGAGCTCTGCCCCATACTGTCACGCCGGCGTCATCGCGTTATCCACAGAAGTTATGCTTTTTGATGCGATTTAGGCGCGGCGGCGTCTAACAATATGCATCATCCTTCTCCAACGCTGAAGTGATCCCTTCATGACCACGATCCCCAGATCCAGTGTCGCCGTGACCGGCGCGGCGAGCGGCATCGGTCGGGCGCTCGCGATCGAATTGGCCGCGCGCGGCGCGGCTCTCGCGCTCGCCGACCGCGACGAAGCGGGCCTTGCGACGCTGGCCGCCGACATCGCCGAGCGATTCCCGGCGGCGGGGCGGGCCAAGCTCAGCCTTCACCACGTCGATCTCGGCGAAAGGGAGCAGATCGCGGACTTCGCCCGCGAGGTAATCGCCGCGCATCCGACGCTCAACATTTTGATCAACAATGCCGGCGTCGCGCTTCTCGGCCAATTCCATGAAATCGATCAGGCGCAGATGGAATGGCTGTTCAACATCAATTTCTGGGGCGTGGTGCACGCGACCCGCGCCTTCCTTCCGCAACTTTCGAGCCAGCCCGCCTCCCACATCGTCAACATCTCCTCGATTTTCGGCATCCTCGCCCCGCCGGGGCAGACCGCCTATGCGGCGGCGAAATTCGCCGTGCGCGGCTTCTCAGAATCCTTGCGTCACGAGTTGCAGCTCGAAGGCAGCCCGGTTCGTCTTTCCGTGGTGCATCCTGGCGGCGTCAAAACCAACATCGCGCGCCATTCGCGGATGGGAAATGCCATCACCGACAACGAACGCCGCGTGCAATCGATCGAGCGGTTCGACGCCATCGCCCAGACCTCGGCGGAGGACGCAGCCCTTCGGATCATCAAGGGCATCGAAAGAAACGAGCCGCGCATCCTGATCGGCAATGATGCCCGCTTCATGGATTTCTTGCAGCGTTTTCGTCCCGCGACCTATTGGAACGTGATGGCGAGACGGATCGAGAGGATGACGAAGCAAGGGAATAAGTAGCCGGTACTGACGCACTTTCGCCCCTCACCGTCCAACGAGCTGATCGGCGAAATAGGCAATGGTTTTGCGGTAGATCACCGCATGATTCCACTCGCGCATCGCATCGAAATTCGCCGTCCCCTCCCCATAGGGCGCGCCCATTTTGAAACCATTGGTGTGCAGCAGGTTGGCGGTGGAGGCGAGCACGTCGGCTGTGCTGTGGCGCAGATCGACCCGGCCGTCGCCGTCGAAATCGACACCATATTTGATGTAGGACGACGGCAAAAATTGCGTCTGCCCGATCTCGCCGGCGTAAGCGCCGATCATCTCGCGCAAGGGAAGATCGCCACGCTGGAGGATCTTCAAGGCGGCAAGCAGTTCGCCTTGAAACAATTCGGTGCGGCGGCAATCATGTGCCATGGTGGCGAGCACGCGAAACACCGGCAATTTTCCCATATCGCCCTTGCCGAAATCAGTCTCAAGCCCCCAGATCGCGACCAAAATCTGCCTCGGCACACCGTATTTGGTCTCGATGCTCGATAACAGCGGCGCGTAACGTTGCAACATCGCGCGCCCGCCATTGATACGGCCGGGACCGACGCGGGTCGAAACATATTGTTCGAAGGTCTTGGTGAAGGTACCGCGCTGACGGCGATCGAAGGCGAGCACGCCGAAATCCTGCTGCGCGCCCCCGAGCGCCTGGGCAATCACCCCTTGCGAAATGCCGGCGGAAGCGGCTTCCGCGGAAATGTTCTGCACGAAAACATTGAAGTCGCCGCCGCAACGGGCAGCAAAAGCGGGGGTGGAGGCGAGAACGGCCGCCACATAAATGGCCAAGCGAAATCGGCGCATGCGAATCCCTCGTCGTTTACCCTATGATGCCATCAAAAATAGATGTTTGCACGGCGTCATTAAAGCGC
>DATGJS010000267.1:0-34006 GCA_035295025.1 Bradyrhizobium sp. | reverse complement strand
ATACCCGGCGCGACAAATTCAGGGATCCGCGTGTGCGCGAAGCGTTGATTGACGCGTTCGATTTCGAATGGACCAACAAAAGCATCATGTATGGCGCCTACCGGCGTACCCATTCGCCGTTTCAGAATTCCGATATGATGGCGAGCGGAGCGCCGCCCCCTGAAGAACTCAAATTGTTGGAGCCGTTTCGCGGACAAGTGCCGGATGAGGTGTTCGGCGCGCCGTTCGTGCCACCGGTGTCCGACGGTTCGGGACAAGATCGCGCGCTGTTGCGCAAGGCCGCGCAACTCCTGCAAGAGTCCGGGCTCGTGATCAAGGACGGCAAGCGGGTGTTGCCGAATGGTGAGGTCTTCAAAATCGAATTTCTGATCGACGAGCCGTCGATCCAGCCGCATCATGCGCCCTATGTCAAAAACCTCATCACGCTTGGCATTGAGGCCAGCGTGCGGTTGGTCGATCCCGTGCAATACCGCGCGCGGGTCGAGGATTTCGATTTTGACATGACCATCGAACGATTTTCGATGTCGGCGACCCCTGGTGACGGCATGCGTCCGTTTTTCACCTCGCAGTCGGCCGCGACCAAGGGTTCGTATAATCTCGCCGGCATTGCGAATCCCGCCATCGATGCCTTGATCGAAAAGATCATCGGCGCGGAAAGCCGCGCCGAATTGACGGTGGCTTGCCGTGCCTTCGATCGGGTCTTTCGCGCGGGGCGTTACTGGGTACCGCAATGGTACCGCAGCAGCCATCCGATCGCCTATTGGGATTTGTTCGCCCACCCGCCAAAGCTGCCGCGCTACGCGCAAGGGGTGGGTGCCCCGGAAATCTGGTGGTCGGATTCCGCTAAAGCAACCAAGATCGAGCAGGCGAAGTAATTCATGAGCGCCTATATCGCCCGCCGGATTTTGTTGATGCTTCCCACGCTACTTGGGATTTTGTTCGTCGCCTTTGTGGTGGTGCAGTTCGCTCCAGGCGGCCCGGTGGAACGGGTGATCGCGCAGCTTTCGGGGTCGGATACCGGCGCCACCTCGCGTATTTCCGGTGGCGGTGGTGATTTGCGGCCGGTCGGCCCGGGAGGGGCCGGCGCCGACACGGTGAGCTCGAAATATCGCGGCGCGCAAGGCCTTTCCCCCGACTTCATCAAAAGCCTGGAGACGCAGTTCGGCTTCGACAAGCCGGCGCCGGAGCGCTTTGCGTTGATGGTATGGAACTATGCGCGCTTCGATTTCGGCAAGAGCTATTTCCGCGACATCAGCGTGGTGCAGTTGATCAAGGAGAAGCTTCCGGTATCGATGTCGCTCGGCATTTGGATGACGCTCATCACCTATCTGATCTCGATCCCGCTCGGTATCCGCAAAGCCGTCAAGGACGGTTCCCCCTTCGACACCTGGACCTCGGCGGTGATCATCGTTGGGTTTGCAATTCCGGGTTTTCTGTTCGCAATCCTTCTGATCATCCTGTTTGCCGGCGGCTCATTTTTCAATCTGTTCCCGTTGCGCGGGCTGACCTCGGACGGTTGGACGCAATTTCCCTGGTACTGGAAGATCATCGATTATTTCTGGCATCTCGCGCTGCCGCTGGTCTCGATGTCGCTCAGCGCATTTGCGACCATGACGCTGCTGACGAAGAATTCGTTCCTCGACGAAATCCGCAAACAATATGTGATGACCGCGCGCGCCAAGGGCTGTAGCGAGAATCAGGTGCTGTACGGTCACATTTTCCGCAATGCGATGCTGATCGTGATTGCCGGATTTCCCGGCGCGTTCATCCACGCTTTCTTCTCCGGGTCACTTTTGATCGAGACCATCTTTTCGCTGGACGGGCTTGGCCTGCTTTCGTTCGAAAGCGTGCTCAACCGCGATTATCCCGTCGTGTTCGGCACGCTCTATATTTTTTCGCTGGTCGGTCTTTTGGTCAATCTGGTCACCGATGTCACCTATATGTGGGTCGATCCGAGAATCGATTTCGAGGCGCGGGAGGTTTGATGACCATTACCGCCCCGCCGCCCATCGAATCCAAGGCCCGGTTTCCGCTTGGCGGAGACGTGTCGGCAGCGGGCAAGGCGGTTCGGCCATTGTCGCTCAATCGCCGCCGCTGGCAGAATTTCAAATCGAACAGGCGCGGCTTCTGGTCGTTCTGGATCTTCTTGTTTCTGTTCTTCGTCTCGTTGTTCGCCGAGTTGATCGCCAACGACCGGCCATTCCTCATTAAATTTGACGGCCACCTGTATTGGTCCGCCTTCGTCACCTATTCGGAGACCACTTTCGGCGGCGATTTCGAAACGGCGGCCGATTATCGCGACCCTTATTTGCAGAAGCTCGTCGCCGACAAGGGCGGCACGATCATGTGGCCGCTGATCCGTTACTCATATGACACCCATAATCTCGATTTGCCGACGCCGGCGCCATCGCCGCCGACTTGGATGCTGACCGAAGCGCAGTGCAAGGACGTGGTGCAGCGGAAAGGCCTCAAAAGCTGCCGCGATCTCGAATATAATTGGCTCGGCACCGACGATCAGGGCCGCGACGTGGTGGCGCGGCTGATCTACGGCTTTCGAATTTCGGTGCTGTTCGGCCTTTGCCTGACCCTCATTTCGTCGGTCATCGGCATCGCCGCGGGTGGCGTGCAGGGCTATTTTGGCGGTTGGATCGATCTTTCGTTCCAGCGCTTTATCGAAATCTGGAATTCGATTCCGTATCTTTATCTGCTTCTTATCATATCGGCGGTGCTGCCGCCGGGATTCTTCGTTCTGCTTGGAATCATGGCGTTGTTTTCCTGGGTCTCGCTGGTCGGCCTCGTGCGCGCGGAATTCCTGCGTGGACGCAATTTCGAATATATCCAGGCGGCGCGCGCGCTCGGGGTCTCGAATATCGTGATCATGTTCCGCCATCTGCTGCCGAATGCGATGGTGGCGACGATGACATTTTTGCCTTTCATCGTCTCTTCGTCGGTGATGACGCTGACCGCGCTCGACTTCCTGGGATTCGGTCTTCCGCCAGGTTCGCCCTCGCTCGGCGAAATGCTGTCGCAGGGGAAAGCCAATATCCAGGCGCCCTGGCTCGGCTTTACGGGATTTTTTGCCGTCGCGGTCATGCTCTCGCTTCTGATTTTCATCGGTGAAGCGGTGCGCGACGCTTTCGATCCACGCAAGACGTTTCGGTAATTTTGTGGTAATATCTCGATCGCGTAGAGGTGCGCCATGAACAGGATCATTCGCGAGAACTATCCGGTGTCGAAGCTTCCTGAAGATCTACGGGCCGGCGTAGATCCTTCGGCAACGGTCACGGTTACGATTGTCGAAGAGGAGAAGCGGCCGGAAAAAGTGATGAGTCTTGACGAAATTTTTTCTCTAAGAGGTTTTCGTCGGCGTTCCGCCGAAGAAATTAATGAGGATTTACGTCGTCAGCGAGACGAATGGGATGACTGAATTGCTTTCCGGCCTCATTTATTTGGACACGAACGTTTTCATCAAGGCGGTTGAGGGCTCGGACGAAGCCGCGACGTCTGCGAAGGCGCTCATCAAAGCTCTTCGTAGTCGGCGTTCTGGAATTGCGGCGACAAGCGAAATCACGTTCGCGGAGGTTTTGGCTCCTTCCAAGCGACCCGACGCTTTGCCGCTTCACATCAAGCGGCGCGCATATCTTGATTTACTTTTGTGGAGCGGCTTCGTCACTTTGGTGCCTGTAAACCGCGATATATTGATTGAGACGGCCGCTTTGCGAGCTATGGGCAGGCTTAAATTGCCGGATGCTGTTCATCTTGCATCGGCCATTCGCGTTCGAAGCCGTTTCTTTGTTTCGGCCGACCGGGATTTCGACAAAATACCGGAAGGTATGGAACGCGTGAATTGCGCTCATGATGGATTGTTTCGTCTGCTGGAGGGGTCGTCTTGATGGACGCCGTTAACCAGCCGCTCCTCGATGTCCGCGATCTCTCCGTGGCGTTTCGTCATCAAGATGGCGTTTCGATCGCGGTCGATCGCGTCTCGTTTTCGATTCGGCGCGGCCAGTGCGTGGCGCTGGTCGGGGAATCCGGGTCCGGAAAATCCGTCAGCGCGCTGTCGGTCCTGAAGCTTTTGCCTTATCCGAGCGCCTTTCATCCCTCGGGTAGTGTTCTGTTCAAGGGGCGCGAATTGTTGACGTTGAGCGAGCACGCGATACGCGGCATCCGGGGCAACGACATTTCGATTATCTTCCAGGAGCCGATGACCTCGCTTAATCCGCTGCACACGATCGAGTCGCAGATCGGCGAAATCCTGCGGTTGCATCATGAGGTCGCAAGCCGGATGGTGCGGGAGCGCACCCTCGAATTGCTCACCCAGGTCGGCATTCCCGACCCCCAAACCCGGCTTGGGAGCTATCCGCATCAGCTCTCCGGCGGACAGCGCCAGCGGGTGATGATTGCGATGGCGCTTGCCAACGAGCCCGATCTTTTGATTGCGGATGAGCCGACCACGGCGCTC
Source organism: Bradyrhizobium sp. (assembly GCA_035295025.1). Lineage (GTDB taxonomy): Bacteria > Pseudomonadota > Alphaproteobacteria > Rhizobiales > Xanthobacteraceae > Bradyrhizobium. Next base: position 29,544 of record DATGJS010000267.1, on the reverse strand, counting down.
GATGTCACGGTGCAGGCCCAGATTCTGACGTTGCTTGCCGATATTCGAAAACGCCTCGGCATGAGTCTGTTGTTCATCACCCATGACCTCGGCATCGTGCGGCGCATCGCCGATGTCGTTTGTGTCATGAAGGGCGGCAAAATCGTCGAGCAAGGAGCGGTCGAACAGGTCTTCACCGCGCCGAAACACCCTTATACGAGCGCGCTGCTCGCCGCCGAGCCAAGGCCAGACCCCGCGCCGCCGCGTCCTGAATCGCCGGTCGTGATGTCGGCGGATCATTTGAAGGTTTGGTTTCCGATCAAGCGCGGCTTCCTGCGCTCGACGGTCGGACACATCAAGGCGGTGGATGGCGTCAGCCTGTCGGTACGCAAAGGCGAAACGCTCGGCGTGGTTGGCGAATCCGGTTCCGGAAAAACCACGCTGGGGCTCGCGCTGTTGCGGTTGATTTCCTCCGACGGTCCGATCGTCTTCCTGGGCAAGCCGATCCAGGGATTGCGTTTCGAGGCGATGCGGCCGTTTCGCCGCGACATGCAGATCGTGTTTCAGGATCCGTTCGGCGCGCTCAGTCCGCGATTGTCGGTGGGCGACATCGTCGCGGAGGGTTTAAGCGTGCATCAGAAGTCGCTATCGGAAGAAGATCGCAAGGCGCGCGTGATCCGGGCGCTTCAAGATGTCGGTCTCGATCCGGCGACTCGCTTTCGCTACCCGCATGAATTTTCCGGCGGTCAGCGTCAGCGCATCTCGATCGCGCGGGCTGTGGTGCTGGAGCCGAATTTCATTGTTCTGGACGAGCCGACCAGCGCGCTCGATATGCTGTTTCAGGCCCAAATGGTCGATTTGCTGCGCGAGTTACAGCGCAAGCGCGATCTCACCTACATGTTCATTTCGCATGATCTGCGAGTGGTGGCCTCCCTCGCCAGCCATTTGATCGTGATGCGCAACGGCAAAGTGGTGGAGGAGGGGGTGGCGTCGGATTTGTTCAAGCATCCGAAAACCGATTACACCCGAGCGCTGTTTGCCGCCGCATTTCGGTTGGAAACCGCCGGTGAAGGGGCGGTAGGCGCGTAACTAGAGCATGATCTTTTCGGAAAACCGCTTTGCACTTTTCCGGATCATGCTCTAGAAACCTATATTTGCGAGTGGTCCGATTCTAACATTTGCAAAAGTGGCCGCCGAGAAGGGATGCAAATGTTAGAATCGGACCACTGTGGCGCTTTCCGACAGGGCTTTATTTTCCGGTACGACGATGCGCCGTCGCGCGTCCACCGACCTGTACGCCCCAGATGTCTTCCGCGTATTCGCCAATGGCGCGGTCGGCGGAGAACCAGGCCATCCGCGCCACATTGAGGATCGAAGTTCGCGTCCATGTCGGCGTCACGCGCCAGCGTGAGTCGATGTCGCGTTGGGTCGCATAATAGGAATCGAAATCCGCGCTCACCATATAGTGGTCGAGATAACGCAGTCCATGTGCGATCGATTCAAACCGAGTAGTGTCGCCGGGTGAAAATTCACCACTGCCGATCGCGTTGACCGCGCGGGCAAGCACGGGCGAACGCCCGATCACATCGGTCGCATCCAGCCCTTGGTTGCGGCGCGCCGTCACCGCCGTCGCGTCCATGCCGAAGATCGCGATATTTTCCGCGCCGATACGGTCGCGAATTTCGATATTGGCGCCATCGAGCGTGCCGATGGTGATCGCGCCATTGAGCGCGAGCTTCATGTTGCCGGTGCCGGAGGCCTCCATGCCGGCGGTCGAAATCTGCTCGGAGAGATCGGCGGCCGGGATGATCACCTCGGCCATGCTGACATTGTAATCGGGAAGGAAGACGATCTTCAGCCGTCCGTCGATCATGGGGTCGTTATTGACGGTCTCGGCGACATCGTTGATCAGCTTGATGATCAATTTGGCATGGCGATAACTCGCCGCCGCCTTGCCGGCGAAAATTTTCACCCGCGGCACCCAAGAGGCATGCGGCTCGTCCTTGATCGCGTGATAAAGCGCGATGGCCTCCAGAATATTGAGCAACTGCCGTTTATATTCGTGAATGCGCTTGATCTGAACGTCGAACAATGCGGCCGGATCGATCCCGATATTGAGGCGCTCGCCGATCAGCCGCGCCAGCGCGATCTTGTTGTGGCGCTTGACGTCGCGGAAGCGTTCCGCAAACGCGGCATCGTTCGCATGGTTTTCAAGCTGCGTGAGCCGCGTGGGATCGTCGAGCACGCTCTCGCCGCAAGCCTCGCATAACAGTTCGGTGAGTTTCGGATTGGCCAGCATGAGCCAGCGGCGAAAGGTGATGCCGTTGGTCTTGTTGACGATACGGCCGGGATAAAGACGATCGAGGTCGTGGAATACGGTCTTCTTCATCAGCTCGGAATGCATCGCCGAGACGCCGTTGATGCGATGCGATCCGATGAAAGCCAATTGTCCCATCCGCACGAGCTTGCCGGATTTCTCGTCGATCAAGGAGACGGAAGCGCGGAAATCGGTGTCGCTGGGGCGGAATTTCTCGGCGTTCGCGAGATGGTCGGCGTTGATGCGGTAGATGATCTCCAAATGCCGCGGCAACAGGCGCTGGAACAGCTCGACCGGCCACGTCTCAAGCGCTTCCGGCAGCAGCGTGTGGTTGGTGTAGGCGAGCGTGGCGACCGTGATTTCCCACGCTTCATCCCAGCGAAAATGATGCAGATCGACCAGGATGCGCATCAGCTCGGTGACGGCGAGACTGGGATGGGTGTCGTTGAGCTGCATGGCGGCTTTTTGCGCGAGGTTGCGCAATTGGCTGTTTGCTTCCAGATGACGTTTGACCAGATCCTGCAACGAGGCCGAGACAAAGAAATATTCCTGGCGCAGCCTGAGTTCGCGCCCCGCTGGGCTTTCGTCGTTCGGATAGAGAAATTTGCAGATCGATTCGGCGCGCGCTTGCTCGGCCACCGCGCCGAGATAGTCGCCGGTGTTGAAGACATCGAGATTGAGCGGGTCCGCCGCGCGTGCCGACCACAGCCTGAGCGCGTTGACGTGGCGGCCGCGCCAGCCGACGATCGGCGTATCGTAGGCGACCGCCTGCACGGTTTCGGCCGGGTGCCAGATCGTGCGCGCGCGCCCCTTGATTTCGACATGCTCGATGCCGCCGCCGAAATGCACCTGATAGACCACTTCCGGCCGTTGGAATTCCCAGGGGTTGCCGAAGCTCAGCCACTCATCGGGATATTCCTGCTGCCAGCCATGATGGATGATTTGACGAAACAGGCCGAAATCGTAGCGGATGCCGTAGCCGATTGCCGGAATCCCAAGCGACGCCATGCTTTCCATGAAGCAGGCCGCGAGCCGTCCCAGGCCGCCATTGCCGAGTGCCGCATCCGGCTCGCATTTGCGCAAGTCTGAAAGCCCGACGCCGAGATCGCCTAATGCGGCTTCGAATAGAGAGAGCAGGCCCATATTGTTCAGGGCGTCGGCGAACAGGCGGCCGATCAGAAATTCGAGGCTGAGATAATAGACGCGCTTGCGTCCCTCGTCGTAGCTCTGCTTCTCCGTGATCAGCCAGCGATGCACGATGCGGTCGCGCAGCGCGAGCGCCGCGGCCTTGTACCAATCGTGTTTGGTTGCCGTGCCGGCGTCTCTGCCGATCGCAAGCCGGAGCTTGGCGAGAATAGCGCTCTTGATTTCCGACAGCGCCAACTCGTCGATCGGCTGATCGCACGTTGGAAAATTCCTTGAGAGGGGCGGCGCTGACAAAATGCGAATCCCGCAATTGGTTTCTACGATATGCGCCTTGCAAGGGGTGTCTCGATTTTCGAAAATTCGGCTCACCTTGCCGCCAAAGCGGGCCGATGTTTCCCGCCAACTCGCTCGCCGCCTCTAAGGTTCCCTGGAACAAATTAAGAACACTTTAGCAAGCCTTTGATATATCATAGTGATTCGGAATGTTCCGACACAATATATAGGGTCTAACCGAGATTTTGAGGACTACATGTCCACCATCGCCTTCGATCAATTTGCTCTCACCCGCATCGCCGACTTCGCCCGCTCGCTGTCGCGCTTGCATAAAACCTCCCGCCGTCACCTCGTCGATGATGACACCATCGACCGGGAGTTCAACGCCGTCTGCCAATCGGTCTGGGGCTACACCACCGACGACATCAGCGACGATCTGTTTTCCGACGCCGATCACGCTTTTCTGGATTCGCTCGATGAGGCGCAGGCGCGCCTTTTCGCGGCCGAACAAGGCTATGACCTTGTCGATGACGAGGGCATGCTGACGGATTGGTGGGGTTATTGCTGGATGATTTTAGCCGAGAAACGCGGCCTGCTTACGCCGGAAAACCGCGCGGCGGCGCGCTCGCAAATCGAGGAAAAATACCGCGCCGCGCCGAACGTGATCGGCGTCATTGTCGGAAGGTGAACTCGGCGCGTTTCTCGCGTGTCGAAGCAAGATTTGCCGCCGGCCCCAAAGGCAACGCGGCCGCGGCGCCGCCGCTTTCGGGCCGCGGAATGCCGGGATCGATGGCGTCGGCCGCGACCGGCGCGACCTTCATTTCAGCAAGACGAGCCCGCATGTTTGCGGTCAGGCCAGGATAGGACGCCACCGGCGTAAATTCGGGGCTTTGATTGTTGCCGAGCTTGATCCCGGAGTAAGCGACCAGTCCGTCGGTGGTGGCGATCACATCGCCCGCGCGCAGCGTGGTATCGAGCGTCAGATCGACCGGCGCGAGGCCGGTACTGTCGCGGCCGTTGCACGTGCAATCGGCGCGCAGCGCCTTGCGATAGGCAAATGCGTTGTCGCTGTCGGCATAGCGCTCGCCCGTTGCCGTCATCGCGTTATCGATATTGTCGCCGAAGAACACCTTGGTCGGGCTTGCCGGGCAAAAAGCCTGGCACATCTGAACCGGCGAGACATTGGCGCGCGCCAGCGGAAAATATTTGCCGTCGCAACCGCGCACGCAAAAGGCGGGACCGCTGCTCGATACGATCGGTCGCGCGGGAGGCTGGTTCTGGCCGAAGGGATCGGCAAAGAAATTTGCTTGGGGCGGCGTCGCCTGACGTTGTTGTTTATGAAAGCCGCCAAAAAGCAGATCGAACAGGCCTTCCGCGGCGGCATCCCGTGGTGCGAGCAAAAGGGCGCTCGCGAGCAGGACCGCGACACCGCGCCTCGCGCCGCGTGGCACGCGCTGAATGATCGCTTCGATACGCAACGCTTACTCCACCCAACGCCACATGACTGCGCCGCGTCGGGATGACCCTACGTGGCGCCGATAACTTTAAAGCGGGATGGTAAACGAGGTATGAGCAAGGGCGCGGGCGCACAAAAGAAACTGCATCCGTTGCCGGTGGTGCTTCGGGACAGCGCAAGCGGAAGGAATGCTCAGTCTTTCAGAAACTCGCTTGCCGTGAACAGCCAGCGGAAGGCAAGGCCCGCCTGGGCGAAGGTTTCGCGCGCGCCTTCCTCGCGGTCCACCATGGTCAAGACCAGCGCGACATCGCCGCCGGCCTCGCGCACCGCAGCCACCGCTTTCAACGCCGATTCGCCTGTTGTCGTGACATCCTCCACGATCACGATGCGTTTGCCTTGCAGGCTTTCGTAGCTCGCGAGGCCTTCGACCGCCAGCCTTGCGCCATGCTCCTTCGGCTTTTTGCGGACAAAGAACGCCGCAATCGGATGGCCCTTGAGCCAGGAGAGTTGGGCGAGAGCGCCCGCGAGCGGCACCGCACCCATTTCCAGCCCGCCGACATAATCAAGGCCGTCGTCCTTGAGCGCCTCATAGGTCAGTTCGGCGAGCAGGGCCGCGCCTTCCGGATCCAGCATGGTCGGCTTCAGGTTGAAATAGAAATGGCTCTTGCGGCCCGAGGCCAGCGTGATTTCACCGCGCCCGAAAGAGCGCTTGCGAATGATCTCGGCGAGGCGGGCGCGGGAAGCTGATTTGGACACAGGCGATCTCTCGTATCGGGAGGCGCAATCTATTCGCGGATCGGCGCCATTTCCAGTGCCCAGCTCTGACATTCGTAGCCGAACCGATCCCGTCAACAGGCGGGGGATAGGCCATTTTGCGCGGATATAAGGTGATGCTACAGACGCATCCACGCATCAATCCCAAAGAGGAGCCTCATGACCATCGAACTTCACACCTGGAACACGCCGAACGGCCGCAAGATCAGCGTCGCGCTTGAGGAAATGGGCCTTCCCTACAAGGTCATCCCGGTCAACATCACCAAAGGCGAGCAAATGGCGCCCTCGTTTCTGGCGATCAGCCCGAACAACAGAATACCCGCGCTCGTCGATCCCGATGGCCCCGGCGGCAAGCGCGTCAGCGTGTTCGAATCCGGCGCAATCCTGCTCTATCTCGGCGAAAAGACCGGCAAATTTCTGCCCTCGTCCCTGGCCGAGCGTATCCCTGTCTATGAATGGCTGATGTGGCAGATGGGCGGTTTCGGGCCGATGCCGGGGCAGGTGCATCACTTCATCGCGCTGGAGAACGAGCAGGACCGCGCCTATGGGTTGAAGCGCTATATGGCCGAGACACGTCGGCTCTATGGGGTGCTCGACCGGCGTCTGGAAAATCGCGAATTCGTCGTAGGTCCTTTGTCGATCGCCGATTTCGCGATCCTCGGCTGGGCCTGGCGTCACGAGCGCCACAAGGTGTCGTTCGCCGACTTCCCCCATGTCGGCCGCTGGTATGAGGCGATGATGGCGCGGCCGGCCGTCAAGCGCGGCATGGACGCGAAGCTGGATTAAGCCCGGCGCGTTTCCAACGCCATCCGCACGGCGGTCCTGCCAGCACGGTGCCCATCAGCCAGCGCTGAACGAGCAGCCAGGTCGGTCGTGAGTCCAGGAAGCCTGCGATCGATCCAGCCGTCAGCGCGATCATGACGTGGGTACATTTCAGAGGTCGTCAATGGGTTGCGATCGCATCGGGGCCGGGCGCTTTGTGCAGAATCGATGACCGTGGTAAAAGACGACATGCCATTTGTGCTCAATCAGAACATTCGAATCCACTACGAGAGTATCGGAGGCGGTGCCCCTCTTATTATGCATCACGGCACCTTCGGCAGCGGCGCAGACTGGATCGATTGCGGCTATGTGGACGCATTGAAAGCGGATTATCAAGTGATCCTTCTCGATTCGAGAGGTCACGGCCAAAGCGACAAGCCGCACGATCCCAGGGCTTACGATCTCGCGCTACGCGCTTCCGATGTTCTTGCAGTCATGGATGAGCTCGGCATCCAGACAGCCGATTATTTCGGATACTCGCTGGGCGGCTGGATCGGATTTGGCCTCGCAAAATATGCACCGGAACGTTTCCGGTCATTTATATTTGTCGCATCCCATCCCTACGCCGAAAACATGCAACCATTTCGCGATTTGATGCCGAAAGATCGTGATGCGCTTTCGGGAATTCTGGATCGGGTCTTTGGTAATCGCCTCACGCCGGCAATGCGGACACGTCTACTCGCCAACGACCTCAATGCCTTGCGCATATTGACTCAGGATCGGGAGTCCAACGCCGCTGTGATGGCGTCCATGATCATGCCCTGCCTGCTCATTGTGGGAGAATTGGATCCGCGCCTCGTGCAAGTCCGGCAATGTGTGTCCGAACTTTCGAATGCGACATTTTTCAGTTTGCCGGGATACGATCATGCGGCCCTTGCCGTTTGCGGCGAACTTGTGATCCCGCATTTGAAAACTTTCCTTGCGAAGGTTCGCAATGATGCAACGTACCTATAGTATTGCATTCGTGCGCCGTAATTGATCTTTCCTACATCAGGCGCGATGAGATTTGGTCGAATCGTCATCGCGCTTTAATTCTTTGTTGGAGCATGATCTTTTCGGAAAACCGCTTCACACTTTTCCGGATCATGCTCTAGGCGCATTTTCGCTTCTGGCGCATCGCATCGCGTCGTTTTGCCGTGCCGCGTAGAGAAGATCAGTGGTTTGCGATCACATGCGCGAATCTTTCAAGCGCGTTCCGTAGCGGTTCGGAAAATTCAGGGTTGGCGGCGATGCTTGCGGCGTCGTTCTCGGTGCCGAGCAATGGCAGGGTGATCGAGGCCTCCTTGACCAGTTCGGCCGACATCGTATCGAGGGTGAGGGTAAGCGCGGCGAGCGCGTGGGTTGCCCGCGCCGAGGTGTTGATCAGCGCCACGGGTTTGCCGGGAAATTCGTGACTACCTACCAGCCAATCGAGCGCGTTTTTCATCACACCGGAGACGCCGCGGGCGTATTCCGGGCTTGAGAGCAAAAGACCATCGGCATCTCCGATGGTCTTTCGAAACGCCGCAACTTCCCTGGGCAAATGTTTGCCTTCGAGGTCCGAGTTGAAAAAGGGAAGTTTGTCGATTGCGTCAAACAGCTCGATGACGACGCCGGGAGGCGCAATTCGGCGCGCGGCCTCAAGCACCGCTCTATTGTGCGAGGCGGCGCGAAGGCTGCCGGAAATCGCGATGATCCTCATCGATGGCTTGCCGAGATGATTGGCGCGGTCTCACCCAATCGTCTGAGCGCGGTGATGTCGTTGCCGGTAGCCGCAATGCGCGCGATCGCCTCATTTGCGGGCTCGATGACGGTAGCCATGTGATGGGCGTTGGCATGAACGATGGTGCCGGCGTCGCGGGCGATCGCGACATGCCCATTCCAGAATATCAGATCGCCGCGTTTGAATTTTTTTGTCTCGCGTGGATTGAGCGCTCGACCGAGTCCGTTCTGCTGCATGTCGCTGTCGCGCGGGCAGGCGGTGCCCGCCGCGTTCAAGGAAATTTGGACGAGGCCCGAACAATCGATTCCAAGGCTGCTCTTGCCGCCCCACAGATAGGGCGTGCCAATGAAGCGCTCGGCGACCTCGACGAAATCCGCGGCATGCTCACCGACCGGACCGAGATGCCGCCATGGCACGTACCAACCTTCGCGTGTTACGGCGAAGGAATTTTCCTCGCGCGAAACCGTCAGCAAGGTGCCCATCACCAACGTCTCGATCGGCGGCAGCTTGATCGAGGGGCCCGGAAAAGCGAAGCTCCGCAACGCTGTGATCGTGTGGGTCGCGGGCGCGGCCGGCGGTTTCAGCACCCGGTCGGGCAGCCATCCGACATAGCCATCGCCTTTGAGTTGGCCCCAGGCCCAGCCTTCACCGTTGCGCTCATAGATCGTGACGCGCTCGCCCTTGAGTGCCTGGGTCGCAAGTTCGGAATCGGCGAATGGCGTGTTTCGTATGGGCGCGAGGGCCTCCGCTATTTCGAATTCTTCGCCCACGACAAAGCGCTTGGCCTTGACCTTGCCTTCGAGATGCTTGGCGGCGATGTCGCCTCTCATGGGGGTCAGGCGCGGATCATCCATAGCGGTCGCTCAACAGCCGGTAAATCGCGCGCGCGGCCTGGCACTCGCCGCCTTCGGGGCGCGCCGGTTTCGCCGATGGCGTCCAGCCGTAAATATCGACATGCAGCCAGCTTTTAGCGGCCTCGACAAAACGCTGGAGAAACAGTGCGCAGGTGATGGAGCCGGCAAAGCCACCCGACGGCGCGTTGTTGATGTGGGCCATTTTCGAATCGAGCCAACTATCGTAAGGCGGCCAAAGCGGCAGCCGCCACAGCGGATCGTTCTCTCGTTTCGCGCAAGCTGCGAGCGCCTCGGCCAGCGTTTCGTCGTCGGTATAGAACGGCGGCAAATCGGGACCGAGCGCCACGCGCGCGGCGCCGGTCAGTGTGCCGAGGTCGATCAATAGATCAGGCGTCTCTTCATCGGCGAGGGCGAGCGCGTCGGCCAGCACCAGGCGTCCTTCCGCGTCGGTATTGCCGATTTCCACCGTGAGGCCCTTGCGCGAGGTGAAGATGTCGAGCGGACGAAACGCGTTGCCGGCGACCGCATTCTCCACCGCCGGAATCAACACCCGCAGCCGCAGCTTGAGCCTTGCGTCCATCACCATCTGCGCCAAAGCCAGCACATTGGCGGCCCCACCCATGTCCTTCTTCATGATCAGCATGCTGCTGGAGGGTTTGAGGTCGAGCCCGCCGGTATCGAAGCAGACACCCTTGCCCACCAGCGTTACTTTGGGGTGGGAGGGATTGCCCCAGGTCAAATCAATCAGCCGTGGCGCGCGCGGCGACGCCATGCCGACCGCGTGAATCAGCGGAAAATTCCGCCGCGCCAGGTCGTCGCCGACCACGCAATTGAAGTCGGCGCCGAAGCGCTGGGCGAGTTCGCGCGCGGCCAGCGTCAATTCCTCCGGGCCCATATCATTGGCCGGCGTATTGATGAGATCGCGGGCGAATGCGGTGGCATTCGCGATCCGCGCGATATCGGCGATGTCGATGCCATCAGGCGGCGCCAATTTCACCTCGAGCGTATCGGATTTCCGGTAGCGGCCAAACCGATAGCTGCCGAGCGCGAAAGCCAGTGTGGCCAGATGCGCCTCCCTTGAGGCGACATTGGCGAAGCGATAAACGCCCGGCGGCAGCAAGCCCGGCAATTGACCGGCTCGGAACGGGTCGCGGAATTTCGCGCTCTCGCCATCCAACCCGAAGAGCACCTGCGCGATCTCGCCATTGGCCTCGGGCAAGATAAGGCAGGCGCCCGGCTTGGCTTTAAATCCATTGGCGAGGGCAAATTGCCGGGCGGGCGCGGGAAGATCGGCGGTGAGCGCCTCCCACGTCGTCTGGGTGACAAGCGTGATGGGAATGGCCGGCTTGGCCGGATCGGTCTCAAACGCGGAATGCATTGGCGGTCTTCGGCGGTCTTGGGGTTGAAGCGATGGGCAAAGCGGTCGCGCGCGCTTTTCAAAGTTCTACAATGGCATGGAGGGTCAAACCAGTGTCGCCCGTTGAAGTTTCCGGATCATGCACGAGCCCAAATGACGCGAGCGATGGGGGTTGTTGGTGCGGGCGAATCCACGCTGCATCGGCAAAGCCATACGGCCGGCTCTATTAACCCGGTGTTAGGGTTAACAGACTATTGCTGAGGCATATTCGGCGTGCTCGGCCACCCGATACTGTGAGTCAATGTGCCATGCGTCAACGATCCCACTTCTCCCGGCTTCTTGCGTCCGCGGCGTTGGCGGCGATTTTGACCGCTGGGCTTGCCGGCTGTCAGACCATGTCCGACGTCACGGGATCGTTGTCGTCCAAACCGCCAACGAGTCCCGACACCGATCCGCGCCGGGCCGTGGAAATCACCGGCGAGCGCTACCGCGCCGATCCCAAAAACGCCGAAGCGGCCTTGGCGTATGGCCAGGCGTTACGGGCCAATGGACAACGCAGCCAAGCCGCAGCCTTGCTTGAACAGGCCACGATTGCCCATCCCAGCGACAAGGCACTGCTTGCGGCCTATGGAAGGGCACTCGCCGATAATGGCAATTCCCAGCAGGCGTTCGACGTTCTCAGCCGCGCGCACGCGCCGGACAACCCGGATTGGCGGATTCTGTCGGTGCAGGGTGCCGCGCTCGATCAACTCGGCCGTCACGAGGAAGCCCGCAGCTATTATGCGAGCGCCTTGAAGATCGTTCCCGACGAGCCGGCGGTGCTCTCCAATCTCGGCCTCTCCTACATGCTTTCGAAGGATTTGCCGAAAGCGGAGGAGGCGCTTCGCCAAGCCTATGCCGGCGGCCGCGCGGACGCGCGGGTGCGGCAGAATTTGGCATTGGTGGTCGGCCTGCAAGGCCGCTTTGCCGAGGCCGAGCAGATCGTCCGCGCCGACCTTCCCGCGGAAGAGGCGGCGGCGAATGTCGCCTATCTCAAGCAGATGCTCAACCGCAAGGACGATCCGCGCACGGGACGTGGTGCGGCGAAAATGCCGATGGCCTCGCTCAACCGTCCAGAGTGACGACGCGGTTCGAACCGTGTCGCGATCCGATGGCGCTCACTGCATGGCGGCGATCTTGATTCCGGTCGGCCCGAGAATGACCACGAACAATACGGGCAGGAAGAACAGGATCATGGGCACCGTCAGCTTCGGCGGTAGCGCGGCGGCCTTCTTCTCAGCCTCGTTCATGCGCATATCGCGATTTTCCTGCGCCATCACCCGCAGGCTTTGGCCGAGCGGCGTTCCGTACCGTTCCGCTTGCTGCAGCGCGAGGCAGACCGATTTGACGCCTTCGAGGCCGGTACGCTTGGCGAGATTTTCATAGGCGGTTTTGCGGTCTTGCAGATACGACAGCTCGGCGGTGGTCAGCGTAAATTCCTCGGCGAGCGCCACCGATTGCGACCCGATTTCGACGCTGACTTTGCGGAACGCGGCTTCGACCGACATGCCGGACTCGATGCAGATCAGAAGCAGATCGAGCGCATCCGGAAAAGCGCGCCGGATCGAAAGCTGGCGCTTGGCAATCGCGTTGCGCAGGAACAGCATCGGAGCCTGCAAACCGAGATAGGCGGCGCCGACACAGATGCCGATCTTGATCGGAGTGGATTGCTGCATATGAGAGATCACGAAAACATAGAGGATCGCGGTCAGGAACAGCAGAATGGGCGAAACCATGCGGAAAAACAGGAACGTGATATAGGGCGCCTGACCACGAAAACCGGCCATGGTGAGTTTTTCACGCGCCGTTTCCTGCGCCAGCCATTTTCCGAGGTTAAAGTCTTCCACGACCTTGGAGACGATTTGCTTCGGGGTCTGGCGCAACGAAACTTTTTCGTTGGTGTTGAGGCGTTCACGTTCGCGCGCGCGGATCCGCTCGCGCTCGCTGGCGACCGCCTTCATGCGTTTTGCCAGGCCTTCGCTCGCAAGCAACGGTATGATCAACGTGTAGGCCGTCGCGCTTGCGGCGATGGCCGCGAGCAGCATGGTCATAAACCGCGCGTCGTGAAGTTTGTCGATCAAAAAACTAATCATGCGGCACCGTTAGAAATCGAAGTTGATCATTTTCTTCATGACGAGAATTCCCATCGACATCCAGATAACGCACCCGACGAGCATCAATTGGCCCGTCGGGTGCGTCCATAATAGCGAGATGTAGTCGGGCGTCGACAGATAGACGAGCAGCATGACGATCGGCGGCAGCGAACCGATGATGCCCGCCGAAGCCTTGGCTTCCATCGACATGGCTTGAATTTTTTCGGCCATCTTTTTACGGTCGCGAAGCACTTTGGACAGGTTGCCGAGCGCCTCGGACAGGTTGCCGCCCGACTTCTGTTGGATCGCGATGACAATGCCGAAGAAATTGGCTTCCGGTACCGGCATTCGTTCATAGAGGCGCCCGCAAGCCTCGCCGAGCGGCATGCCGATGGCTTGAGTTTCGACAATGGCCATGAATTCGCTGCGAAGCGGCTCCGCTGAATCGGCCGCGACCACCTTGAGCGAATCGAATAATGGCAGGCCGGCCTTGATACCGCGAACGATCACATCGACCGCATCCGGCAACGCGCGCAGGAAAGCCTTCTCGCGCCGTTTCTTGAGAAAGCTCAACAGCCAGCGCGGCAGGCCGAAGCCGGCGGCAAAAGCCAGGCCGATCGCCGCAAGCGGTCCGCCGCCGGCGAACATCGCGATGGCAAAGCCGATCGCGGCCAGAATGGCGGAAGCAATCATGAATTTCCGTGGAGTCCAGTCGAGGCCCGCCTGAGTGAGGCGGGTGGCGAGTGCGACCTTTCTGTCTTTCTGGCGCCTGGCCTCGACCTCCTTCAACGATCCTTCGATTTGTTCGCGGCGGGAGCGCTGATCTTTTTGCGTCTGGCGTGCCGTCACCGGTTCTGCCTTGGCTACTGAAGCCCGCCGGGTTTCGGCATTCTTCTGTCCGGAAAGCAGCGGATAAAGGAAAACCCAGGCGATGCCGCCAACCGCCGCGGCGGCGAGAAAAGCGAGCGCGAGTGTTTGCATTTTCATGATCGTTTGTCCCTAGACGCTTTTCCGTATCATGCTCTAGCTCGCTTCGGCGGCTTCGGCGGCATCGAGGGCGGCGGCAAGCCGCTTCTCTTCGCCATAATAACGCGCGCGATCCCAAAAACGCGGCCGGCCGATTCCGGTTGATCGGTGCCGGCCGATGATCTTGCCGTTGGCGTCCTCGCCGATCATGTCGTACAGGAAGATGTCCTGGGTGATGATGGTGTCGCCTTCCATGCCCATCACCTCGGTGATGTGGGTGATGCGCCGGGAACCGTCGCGTAAACGTGCGGCCTGGATGATGATGTCGATCGAAGCACAGATCATTTCGCGAATGGTGCGTGAGGGCAGCGAAAAGCCGCCCATGGTGATCATCGATTCACAGCGGGACAAGGCTTCGCGGGGATTGTTGGCATGCAGCGTGCCCATCGAGCCGTCGTGACCGGTGTTCATGGCTTGCAGCAGGTCGAATGCCTCCGGTCCGCGGACTTCGCCGACGATGATCCGTTCGGGGCGCATACGCAGGCAGTTGCGGACCAGTTCGCGCATGGTGATCTGGCCTTCGCCCTCGATATTGGGCGGACGGGTTTCCAGCCGCACCACATGCGGCTGCTGCAATTGAAGCTCGGCGGCGTCCTCGCAGGTAATGACGCGTTCTTCGTCGTCGATGTAGTTGGTCAGGCAGTTGAGAAGCGTCGTCTTGCCTGAGCCGGTTCCGCCGGAAATCAGCACATTGGCGCGGCAGCGGCCGATAATCTGGAGGATTGCCGCCCCCTCCGGCGAGATCGCGCCGAATTTGACCAACTGGTCGAGCGTCAATTTGTCTTTTTTGAATTTGCGGATCGTCAGCGCCGGACCGTCAAGCGCCAGCGGCGGGACGATGGCGTTGACGCGAGATCCGTCGGCCAGCCGCGCGTCGCAGATCGGTGAGGATTCGTCGACGCGCCGGCCGACCTGACTGACGATTCGCTGGCAGATATTGAGGAGCTGCTGATTGTCGCGAAAACGAATTCCGGTACGCTGGATTCGTCCGGCGACTTCGATATAGACCGTGCCGGCGCCGTTGACCATGATATCGGCGATATCATCGCGCGCCAGTAGCGGTTCGAGCGGGCCATAACCGAGAACGTCGTTGCAGATATCGTCGAGCAATTCTTCCTGCTCGGCGATCGACATGACGATGTTCTTGATCGCGATGATCTCGTTGACGATATCGCGGATTTCCTCGCGCGCCGATTCGCCGTCAAGCTTGGCGAGTTGGGCAAGGTCGATCGCCTCGATCAAGGCTCCGAAAATCGTGGCCTTGACCTGGTAATAAGTGTCGGAACGGCGGGCTTCGGCGGCGGGCGCCGGCGGCGGCGCTTTCGCCGGAGCCAGCGGTGGAGACGCAACCGCGGGCGCGGGCGCCGCGACCGGCGGCTCCGCTGCTACGGCCGGAGCAGGCCGCATGGTTCGCTGGTCGCCCTCTGTTCCGCTACGCTTACCAAACACGACGATGACTCCAGACAGGTCAGGTTACTTTGCCCGCAACTTCTCGATCAGAGGTGACAGAAACGAACCCCGCGGCTTTTTGGTCTCGCCGCGTCCAGTCAGCCGTTGCGCGATTTGCAAGAACATTTCCGTGCTTCGATGACTTTCGGAGATTTCCGCGATCATCTGGCCATTATTGGCGGCCGCGCCGAACATTTGAGGATCGAACGGAATCGAAACGACGGGATCGCTCTCGATCGCCTTGGCGAATTCGCTCGCGTTGATTTCCGGCCGCTTGGGAATGCCGACCTGGTTCAAGCAGTAAAGCGGAAGGCGGTCGTTGGGCCGGGCTGCTTTCAAGAAATCGAAGATGTTCTTGGTGTTGCGCAGATTGGCAAGGTCGGGTGTGG
This sequence comes from Bradyrhizobium sp., assembly GCA_035295025.1. Taxonomy (GTDB): domain Bacteria; phylum Pseudomonadota; class Alphaproteobacteria; order Rhizobiales; family Xanthobacteraceae; genus Bradyrhizobium. Next base: position 13,868 of record DATGJS010000267.1, on the reverse strand, counting down.
CGACGATCAGGATGTCGTCGGCGGCGACCAACGCACGTTTGGTCCAGCCGGCCCATTGATGGGGAACATCGAGCACGATGCATGGCATGGTGGTGCGAAGCGTGTCGAAGATGGCATCGAAAGCCTCGACCCCGAAATCGTAGACGCGATCGAGCGTCGCCGGCGCGGCCAGCAAGCTGAGATGGTCGGTACATTTCGACAGCAGGCGGTCGATAAAGGCGGTATCGACCCGATCGGGCGAGAATACCGCGTCCGCGATGCCCTGCGGCGGATCCTGATTGTAGTCGAGACCGGCCGTTCCGAATGCGAGGTCGAGATCGGCCACCACCGAGTCGAGCGTCAGGTTGCGTGCGATGGCCCAAGCCACGTTATGCGCGACGGTCGAGGCGCCGACGCCGCCCTTGGCGCCGACGATGGCGATGATGCGGCCGACCGCTTTGGCTTCCGGCGAGGAAAACAGTCCGCAGATCGACCGCACCACGTCCAGCGTATTGACGGGAGCGATCACGTAATCGCTGACGCCGCGGCGCACCAGCTCGCGATACAGCATGACGTCGTTGATGCGGCCGATCACGATCACCCGCGTCCCGGAATCGCACACGGTTGCGAGCTGGTCGAGGCCCATCAGGATGTCGTTGCGGCCTTCGGTTTCCAGAACGATCACGTTGGGCGTGGGTGCGGTTCGATAGGCTTCGATCGCCGCCGCCATGCCGCCCATTTGAATCTTAAGATGGGCTTTGCCGAGCCGCCGGTCTTCGCCCGCCGACTGCACCGCGGCGGCGGTCTCCACCGTCTCGCAGAACGCCTGCACCGACACCCGCGGCGCGGGCGCGATGTGATCTTCCGCCGGCGGCGGAGCGGTCTCAGGCGGTGCTTCGGAATCCTGGCGCGCGGAACTGATCATTTGCCTGTATCGCTGAGTTTGGCCTTATCGGCTTCAGGGTAGGTGGTCGTGGTGGTCGTACCCTTGCGATATTTCTCGAAGCCTTCCGTGCGCCGAATGGTGTAGGGGGGGGTTTCGGAACGCGGCTGCACGAGGTCCGCGGGATTATCGACCATCGCTGCCATGTTGCGTTGATAGGCACAGCCGAAATTATAGTACGGCTTGTTCTCCAAATATCCCTTGTCCTTGATCGAAGGGCCGAGATCTTCCGGCCACAGGCCGCACGGCCCCGCATCGGCGGTAATTTTGGGATAGCTCAGCCGCAGTGTCGCCAATTGGCGCGGGTCGTCGGGGTGGTATTGATGCATCAAGATGCCGCGCGGCGGCACGCCGGCGGCCGACAACAGGGCATTGGCCTCGCGGAAGGCTTCCCCCGCCGCCCGCGCGTTCGGCGTACCGACCGGGACGTCGGCCACGATGGCACCAGTGCCCTCTTGCAGCCATACTTGCGCCAATCCCATCACGTCGGCGCGTTGTTCGGCCGACAATCCGCCGCGTGCTTGACCGACAAAGATCACAACGGAGCGATTGGCTTCGCGAATCGCGATCGGGTGCCGCAGGCGATAATCGTCGGGAACGCTCGCCGTCGTCGCCACCTCGTCGGTATGTGTGCAGGCGCCGAGCGTCACCGCAAGACCGACTATTGCCGCCCATTTGAAGTTCCTGCACCGCAAGCGGCGAATTCCGTCCAGGAACTTCAAATGGAAAAGCGGTACTAGAATCATAAATTTGCCAGTGCCCATAACTTTCCGAAGTTCGTGAAAGGTGGGTGCTGCGGCGTAGCACGAACTTCGGAAAGTGGGCACTCGCGCGCCCGCAACGCAAAGGACTCGCCTGGATTCGACGGGTATGCTGGCTGTCATGGTCTTCGTCCCTGTCCCGTCTCAGTCCGTGATAAAGCCATAGGCACCGCGATAATTCCGCGCCGGCTCGACGCGGCCGGGCGCGCCGTAAATGCGGTTGATGTTGCCGAGAAGGTCGGATTGCGGATCGGAAGCGGACGCAAAGCCGTCATCCGGGCGCGACAGGTCCTTTTGCGCGACCGCGCGAACGATGTAGGGCGTCACCAGCACCATTAGCTCGGTTTGGTTGTTGATGTAATCCCGGCTGCGGAACAGCGCGCCCAAAACCGGCAATTGCGAAAGCCCGGGTAAGCCGTTGATGGCCTGTTTGGTCTGATCCTGAATCAGGCCGGCCATCGCCATCGATCCGCCTGAGGGAATTTCCAGCGTGGTCTCGGCGCGGCGGGTTTTGATCGAGGGAACCGTAATTCCCGTGACGTTGATCGAATTTTCGTTGGAAACCTCCGACACTTCCGTCATCACTCGCAGGCTAATGCGGCCTTCAGTGAGCACCACTGGGGTGAAGTTGAGCGAAATACCGAATTTCTTGAACGCGATCGAAGGTGCGCACTGCCCGACGGCGCCGGCCGCGGTGGTTTGGCAGGTCACGCCGGTCGAGATTGGAAATTCGCCGCCGGAGATGAAGGTGGCGGACTCACCGGTAATCGCTGTCAGATTCGGTTCGGCCAAGGTTCGCACCACGCCGGCACTTTCCATGGCGCGGATGGTGGCGCTAACCGAGGGGGTCGACCCAAAGGACGTGGTGATGGCATTACCCGCGACCAGCGGTTGACCCGTCACCGTAAACGGATTGCTGTTATTGAAATTCACCACCGCCGTGCCGTAATTGAGCTTGCCGCTGAGGTCGATGCCCAATTGCTTGATGATCGAGCGCGCGACTTCGGCAACCGTTACCTTCAGCATCACCTGATCGCGGCCGCGCACCACGATCGAGTTGACGATTTTGTCGGCGCCGCCCGCGAGCCGCGCGGCGAGGTCGCCGGCCTGCTGCGCTTCGACCGGATTTGCCGCAGTGCCAGTCAGAATGATGCTGTCGCCGAGACCCTCGATCTGAATGTCGGAATTCGGTAAAATCTGCTTGAGCGTCGCTCGCGCGCCGTTGAGATCGCGTTTGACGGCAATATCATAAGCCGCGATCTGTTGACCTGCGGAATCGAAAAACACGATATTGGTCTGGCCGATCGCCGCGCCGATAATATAAGCGCGCTGCGCCGAACGCACGACGGCGTTGGCGATCTTTGGATCGGCAACCAGGACGTCCTTGATCTCGCGCGGCAAATCCACCACGATCGACTTGCCGATGCCAAGCGAGAGAAAGCGCGCATTCATTTGCCCGTCAGCGGCGACTGGCGGAATAGGCCGGTAATCGCCGGCCATGGCCGGAACCAGAGCGGGATTGAGCACCATCGCCGCGGCGGCCGAAAACGACCGGGCGCGGACCAAAAGGGCCCGCTTTGGAAGCTGATTTCCCCCGTATTTCATCGCGTCAAGCCCTCTGGTCACTTTTGTATCGCCGTGGCATTGGCGAGGCCGTAACGAGCCGCTTTGATGCCGCTATGCCGGCGGGCGGGATCGAGGCCATGAAGCCCGGTCCGTTGGCCTTGACCAGTTCCGGATCGCGGATCGGCTCGCCCGCGATGAAGGGGGCGCGCATGATCGAGCCGGTGATCTGGGTGGTCGCGTCGGGGCGCTCGCTGCGGCGAATGAAAGAATGGCTGACCGAGGCGGCGGGCCAAGTCCGCCACTGCATGTCGCCGGGCGTGACGCTCTCGCCGAGGCCGATATCGGCCTTGGCGAGGAGAACCTCGACGGTCGGCAATTGTGTGACCGGCGCAGCCGCGGATGGCGGCGCGCTGTCCGTTCCGCTCGCGAGGTAGGCAGCGACACCGCCAGCGCCGATCGCGATGGTCAGGACGACAATGCGTGCCCTATTCATACGCTTCACTTTCCACATTACTCTGCGACGTTGCCGCCGCTGTAATTGGAGTTGACCAGCTATTCGTCAAAGCATGGTTAATGAGGCGTATCTAAATCGCCTTAATGAGAGTTTACCTCTAGCGTGGCGGCTCCTATTTGAAGTCCCTGCGCCGCAAGCGGCTAAATCCGTTCAGGAACTTCGGAAAGTGGGCGATCAGCGAGCGGTGAAGTGCGTCAGGTCTATGGCGCGAATCCAATCCGTTTCCGGATAGACCACCAGAGCTCCAATGGCGAGCGCGATGCCGTAGGGGATTCCGCTCTCCTTGGCGTGCAGCCTGAGCAGCCATGCTTGTCCGGCGAGCGGATAGGGCAGGGGCCATTGCCGGAACTGAAGCAGCACAAGCGTCAGGACGCCGCCAAACAACGAGGCATAAACCAGATAGTTCAGCAGATCGCCAAAGCCGAACCAAAGTGCCGCCGAAGCCGCCACCTTGGCGTCGCCGCCGCCGATCCAGCCGCACGCAAAACAACCAAAGGCCGCCGTGAGCACGGTCAACCCGGCCGCGACATGCATCGCGATGCCGGACGGCGCCATACCGCTTGCAAGCGCCAGCGCAAGAAAACCCGCCACCAACGCCAGCGATACGCGATTTGAAATGGTCATCGTAAAAAGATCGCTCGCGGCCGCAAACGCCATCAGCGCCGGGAAAAACAGCAGGCGAACAAGGTCGAGGATCATGAATTGGCCCGGTCTTGAGGGAAGTTCCCGCGCCGCGGGCGGCGAATTTAGGGAAGCTATCCTCGATAGGTGAACAATCGGAAAATACGAGAAGTCTACCAGCAGACGACGGCGATTCGGCAAATCAGAAAGAAAAGCGCGAGCATAAGCGCCAGGCAGACGATTGCCGCCGGCGCGATGGTTTTCCCGTCCGCTGCGACGGGCCGCGCGACCTGGCGAGACGCCATCGAAATGATATGCATCATCTTACGCTATCGGTTTATCGGATGAAAAAAGGGCCTCGGATGATCCGAGGCCCTTGAATTCGCGAAAAATCGAACCTTGCTTATTTCAGCGAGTTGTTGATGTTGGTGAAATTGGTGCTCAACTTGGTGCCGAGGCCGTTGACGGCCGCGATAATCGCGAGCGAGATGCCGGCCGCGATGAGGCCGTATTCAATGGCGGTGGCGCCGGACTCATCCTTCACAAAACGCGAAATCAGATTCTTCATTAGATAACTCCATGTGAACACGTGGCTGGTCGAACTTTCATGTGGTCTCGCCGGCGTTCTCAGCACCGTGACCATGACGTACCCTACGTGCGGACAAATTTCGGCAGGGTTAATTCGACCGCGGAAACTCGGCCTCAGCGGGCTGTTCGTGGGCAGAGTAAATTTGGAATTAAGCCGTCCGTTAAAAATTTTCCGCCGATTTGGCGGCGAGATTTTTCCGTGGCCCGGTTGGACAAGGTATCGTTGTTCGGTTGGTCGGAGCGCCTAGTTTACGGCTCCTTAAGTGGCGAGGCGTAGCCCTTGAATAGCTAACCGATCGGATGAGGCCGTCATGCCCAACTTAGCGCTGGAAATCGTTGAGATGCTCGGGCAGACGATCGACAAAGTCGTGCCGATCACGATCGGGCTGGCGTTGGTGTTTTCGGTATTGGCGCATTTTTGGGCCTGCAATCCCGGTACGCCGTGGTGGCGCAAGCGGGAGCTCGTCACCGACATCTGCTATTGGTTCTTTGTTCCGGTATTTGCGCGGATATTGCGGATCGGGCTGCTCGTGCTCGGTGCGAGCGTGATCTTCAATATTCACGAGGCCGATGATCTGATCGCATTTTACGATAACGGACACGGTCCCCTGGCCGCCTTGCCGCTTTGGTTGCAGGGATTGTTGTTCGTGGTGCTGGCCGATTTCATGCTGTATTGGCTGCACCGGTTGTTTCATGGCGGCGGGTTCTGGAAGTACCACGCCATCCATCATTCTTCGGAGGAACTTGATTGGATTTCGGCCGCGCGCTTCCATCCGGTGAATCTTTTCCTCGGAACCATCGGCGTCGATGTCATCCTGCTGATGGCGGGAATTTCGCCAAACGTGATGCTTTGGGTCGGGCCGTTCACGACCTTCCATTCCGCCTTCGTCCACGCCAATCTGAATTGGACGCTGGGGCCGTTCAAATATGTGCTGGCGACGCCGGTGTTTCACCGCTGGCATCACACCTCGCTCGAAGAAGGCGGCAACACCAATTTCGCGGGCACATTTCCGCTCTGGGATATTCTCTTCGGCACGTTCCGGATGCCGGAAAACCAAATGCCGCAAAGCTACGGTGCCGACGATGCGCACATGCCGAGTGAAATTGTTGGGCAACTTGCTTACCCTTTTCGTCAGTAACGGCGTGTGGGGTCCCGAGAATCCAGCATCTATTTGCAGTTCATTCACTAATTGAGGTCAGATTTGCCTCGTCGGGCGCGGGTTCCGCTGCGTATCGCCTTGGCCAAAAATAGCGGCGCGGAAGAGTAAAAGCGTATGAAGAGCGCACGTATCATTGTTCTGGGTATCGCTCTCGCCGCCGGGGCCGCCGCTGCTTGGCTTGCGAGCGGCTCCGATAACGGCAAGCCGGCTTCGGTCGAGCCGGTTGCGGCGGTAGCGACCGTGGATGTGCTGGTGGCGAAATCGGAGATCGGTCTCGGCCAGACCGTCAAGCCTGAGGACTTCGAATGGCAGACTTGGCCGTCGGCGATCGCCAGCAATAGCTTCATTCGCCGCACCAACAGTCCCGACGCGCCGACCCAGATGGCTGGGTCTATCGCGCGTGTGCCTTTTATCGCGGGCGAACCGATCCGGGAGCAGAAGCTCGTGAAAAACCCGGGTTCGGGCTTCATGGCCGCCATCTTGCCGAGTGGCGCACGCGCGATCTCGACCGAAATTTCTCCGGAAACGGGTGCCGGCGGTTTCATCCTGCCTAACGACCATGTTGACGTGATCCTCTCGCGGCGCGAGAAGCATCCCGAAAACCCCTCCATGCCGGAGAGTGTTGTTTCCGAGGTGATCCTGCCCAATGTGCGCGTACTCGCGATCGACCAGGCACCAAAGGAAAAGGATGGGCAGACCAACCTTATAGGTAGGACCGCCACGCTTGAGCTGAAACCTGGACAGGCCGAAATGCTCGCCCGCGCCCGCCAGATGGGTACGCTGACCCTCGCGTTACGAAGCATCGCCGATGCCAGGACCGCCGACGTGAAAATAGATGATCAGTCCTTGGTGACCGTGTTCCGCGGCACCGATCGGCAGACGTATAGTTGCAGTCCGGTTTGCGTGGTCCGCTGACTTACCTCAAGTCGGCGATGGACCAGGCCGTTACTCGCTTCAGCCAGGCGAGCGGCAGCGCGGCGACCAGATACCGGCCGGCTAAGCGCGCGGGTGGCCCACGGTGCATCGAGCCGCTGGTCATATCGATGTATCGCCGCTTTGAAGATGGTCAAGGTCCGGTTAACGAAGCGTGGCGCCCTGCCTTGTTTCCGTGAAACACTTCCACAATCACTTTCCGCTAATGCTCGATGGCCGGCCAATTGTCGTCCATTCGGGATTTCGTGATGCCATCGCTCGCCGCTCCTATGCCTCCTGCCAAGAGCTTTTTTCGCCGCTTCGGCCGAAATCGCCGAGGGTCGGCCGCCGTTGAATTCGCGCTGGTCGCGCCGCTTTTCTTCGCCCTGCTGTTTGCGATTATCGAGACCGGCATCATGTTCTTTGCGAGTCAGGTGCTTGAAACCGTGACCCAGGAATCCGCCCGTCAGATATTGACCGGCCAAGCGCAGGGCGCGAACTATCAGAGCTGGTCGAATTTCAGGGATAATGTTGTCTGCCCCCAAATTCCGGCGCTGCTCACCTGTGCCAATATTTCCGTCGATGTGGAAAGTTATCCTGCGTTCTCGAACGTGGTTCTCACCAACCACGTCAATAATGGCAATTTCGACCCCAGCGGCCTTGGGTATAATCCCGGAGGTCCTGGAAGCACGGTCGTTGTACAACTCTTCTATCAGTGGCCGCTAATCGTCACCGGGCTCGGCTACAATATCTCAAACTTGAACGGTCATCAGCGGCTTCTGATTGCAACCGCCGCATTCCAAAATGAGCCTTATCAGTAATGAAGGCTTCCCCGATGTTGTGGTCCAAATCTTATATGCCGCGCGTTGTTCTGGCGATGTTTAAGGATTGCCGCGGCCTCGCGGCGACGGAATTTGCCGTAATCGTTCCCATCATGCTCGTGATGTTTTTCGGCACGGTGGAGTTCTCGTCCGGTGTGGCGGTCGATCGGAAAGTCACGCTGATGGCGAGGACGATCTCCGATATTACGTCCCAAGCGCAAGCCTCAACGCCTCAATATGCTGTTGTGACGGATACTTATTTACAGAACGCCTTCACGGCCGGCATCGCCATTTTGCAGCCCTATGATTCGACACCTGCAAAGGCCATTGTTTCGGAAATCTATGTCGATTCCACGGGCGTTGCGAAAATTCAGTGGAGCAGGGCCGCGACGTTCGCGTCCGGCGCCACAAAGGCGACGCTGGTAGCGTCGAGCCGCAATTCGGGTGACGTTGTGACGAACATCGTGCCGCCAGCGTTGCTGCAGAAATCAACCTATTTGATCTTTAGCGAGATAAATTATCTTTATACGCCTACAGTCGGCTACGTCATGGCCAAGGATGGCGTGACATTGGCCGATGTGGCTTATAGCCGTCCGCGCCAAGCAACATGCTTGGACTATAATAACCTTCCCGCCAATAATAGTTGCCCGTTGACTTAAGGCCTGTCACGGTCTTTCGAAACGAAACAAAAATGCCGCGCGGTGAGCGCGGCTTTTCGTTGCCGAAATCCAAAAAACTTAATGTGTTGCGATAACAAAGCTTGATATCGCGACCGCAATTTTTGTCAGCCGTTGAGCTCAGCCTAAAGCGCGATGAGATTCCGATGAATCGTCATCGCGCTTTAATTATTTGATAGAGCCTGATCTTTCGGAAAACCGCTTCACACTTCGCGCTGACGCGGCCCTTCGGGTCCGGATCACACCCTAGCCAGCGGCGCGCAGATTGTCGGCCGAAGACTTTCCGGACCGGCGATCGGCCACGATCTCGTAGCTGATCTTCTGGCCTTCGCGCAGTGTGCCAAGCCCGGCGCGTTCGACCGCGCTGATGTGCACAAATACGTCGTTTCCGCCGTCATCCGGCTGGATGAAGCCGTAGCCCTTGGTTGCGTTGAACCACTTCACGGTTCCCATGCTCACGGGTTAGTCCCTTCTCAAACAGATATAGTAAAGCCTGCTCGCGCAGGCTGGTGAGATCGAATTTTTGGAAGGGTCGTCAGCGCTTAAACCGGCTGTACCGGTGGATAGCTAATGTCGTCCGGCCGAAAATCGATTAGCTCATATTATTCCAAAACGGCCCCTAAAACAATCCTGGGCCGCTTGTTTTTTTAGCATCGGCAAAGGCATGCCCGCCGCTAAGTGTACCGGCGGGCATGATCTTGTCATATGCCCGTGCTTTACCTGCGGCGGAATTGACCGCGCTGCGGCGCGCCGCGTGAGGCCCCGCCGCCAGGTGCCCCGCCTCCCGGACGTTCATCCTTGTGACGGAAGATCAGCCGGCCCTTTTCCAGATCGTAAGGCGACATTTCGATGGTAACCCGGTCGCCGGCCAGGGTCTTGATCCGGTTCTTTTTCATCTTGCCGGCGGTATAGGCGACGATCTCGTGTCCCGCATCGAGCTGGACGCGGTAGCGGGCGTCGGGGAGGATTTCGGTGACCAGTCCTTCGAACTGGATCAGCTCTTCTTTAGCCATATGTGTCTCCAGATCGACCAACAATTAGCGTGGCCGTTGGGTGCGGTTGGGTTGGGTGTTTGGGCGGCTCTCGCGATACAAGAACGAAACCCCTTGCAGCCCCTCCGTCTTGCCGCCCTGGACGGAACGGTTCGGCTCCTGCCGGCCGACCTCGTTCCGGTTGGTTTTTGAGGCGCCATTATTACCACCAGGACGGTGGTGTCGGCGAGGGCCTTTCGCTCCCCCTCCAGCATCATTTGCGCGTGCCCCATGCGCGCGAGGCGCAGACCGCGCGCCGCGATGCGGCGCGGAGGCCGGCGTCGCCTCGCGATGGCCCGGCGTGCGGCGGTCCTCTCTCGGCAGCGCGATGCGGATCAGTTTTTCGATGTCACGCAGATAGGCCAATTCCTCACCACCGGCGACCAGCGAGATCGCGATCCCTTCGGCGCCGGCGCGCGCGGTACGGCCGATGCGATGGACATAGGTTTCGGGAATGTTGGGAAGATCGAAATTCACCACATGCGAGATGCCATCGACATCGATGCCGCGGGCGGCAATGTCGGTGGCGACCAGCGTGCGGATTTCGCCGGAGCGGAACGCGGCGAGCACCCTCTCGCGGTGATTTTGCGACTTGTTGCCGTGGATGGCGTCGGCGGCGATGCCGGCCCTCGCGAGGCCCTTCACCACCTTGTCGGCGCCATGCTTGGTCCGCGTGAAAACCAGCGCGCGATCGACCGGCTCTTGCTTGAGAAGCTCGGCCAGAAATGCAGGTTTGGCCGCGTGATCGACCTGGATGATGCGCTGGGTGATGCGTTCGACCGTCGAAGCCACCGGCGTCACCGCGACCCGTGCTGGGTCGCGCAACATGGCTTCCGCCAGTTCGGCGATATCCTTGGGCATCGTTGCCGAGAAGAACAGCGTTTGCCGCTTGACCGGCAATTTGGCGACGATCTTCCTGATGTCGTTGATGAAGCCCATGTCGAGCATGCGGTCGGCCTCGTCGAGCACCAGGAATTCGACCTGGCCGAGCTTGAGTCCGTTGCTTTGCACGAGATCGAGCAGGCGGCCGGGGGTGGCCACCATGATCTCGACGCCTGGCATCACCGAGCGGACCTGGCGCCCCATCGGAACGCCGCCGATGGCCAGCGCCGAAGTCAGGCGCATATGCCGGCCATAGGCATTGAAACTGTCGAGGATCTGTCCCGACAATTCACGCGTTGGGCTCAGCACCAGCACGCGGCAGCTCTTGGGCTGCGGCTTGATCCGGTTGGCCAGAATCCGGTGCAGGATCGGCAGCGCGAACGCGGCGGTCTTGCCGGTGCCGGTCTGGGCGATGCCGACCACGTCACGGCCTGACAATGCGAGGGGAATGGTTTGAGCCTGGATGGGTGTGGGCGTCAGATAGTTTTCTTCTTTGAGCGCACGCGAGATGGGATCGGCAAGGCCGAAATCCTGAAAGGAGGTCAAAAGGAGGGTGCTTTCCATTGTAAAGCGCAGGCTCCCAGCCTATTCGCCGGGACCGCGCTGACTGTGCGTGACACCCGCGTGTTGGGGCGTCGGTGTTATCTAGCTAGGAGGGCAAGCCAAAAGCTGTTGCAGATTTAAATACTGCCAAGCTCAAGAACACGCGGCCTGCGGTGGCTCATGATTCGCGAGCCGTGGCACTCATATGGAACAGGAAGGCGGCGCTTTCAAGGTGGGCACGGCTTGTTGCCATGCAGGGGACGCAAGAGCGGATAAAAGCTGTTGCTGAAAATTTGTGCCGAACGTTGGGTTGGATATCAAAATTGCCTATAAATTAGACTGTTTGCGGAGAAAGCATCCATTTTTCTAGCTTAAAATTTGGTCTTGGACGCGCCTCAGGCGGCTTAAAATTAAAAATAATAAAACAGAAACAATATCTTAAGTCGATATAGGGTCGTGGCATGGTTCTTGCGATTCCGTTAACGCAAGCGGCCATGGGGCCGCTTCGCAAGCGTTTTACGCCTGCGTCCAGGGAGAGACATTCCATGCTTACACACCGCATTCATCATGAAGCGAGACTAAGCCGCCGCTGGTGGCTTGCGGCCACCGCAGGCCTGGTTTTGGGTCTGGCCGCGTTCTCGACCGCGAAAGCCGCCGACGACACCATCAAAATCGGTGTTCTCCATTCGCTCTCCGGCACCATGGCCATCAGCGAAACCACGCTGAAGGACACGGTCCTCTTCCTGATCGACGAGCAGAACAAGAAGGGCGGCGTGCTCGGCAAGAAGCTCGAAGCTGTCGTGGTCGATCCCGCCTCCAATTGGCCGCTGTTCGCAGAAAAGGCGCGCGAGCTGATCACCAAGGACAAGGTCGCGGTGGTGTTCGGCTGCTGGACTTCGGTTTCGCGCAAATCCGTGCTTCCCGTGTTCAAGGAGCTGAACAGCATTCTGTTCTACCCGGTGCAGTATGAGGGCGAAGAGAGCGAGCGCAACGTGTTCTACACCGGGGCGGCGCCGAACCAGCAGGCGATTCCAGCCGTCGATTACCTGATGAAGGACGAGAAGGTGAAGCGTTGGGTGCTTGCCGGCACCGACTATGTCTATCCGCGCACCACCAACAAGATTTTGGAGGCCTATCTCAAATCCAAGGGCGTCGCCCAAGAAGACATCATGATCAACTACACGCCATTTGGGCATAGCGACTGGCAGACGATCGTGGCCGACATCAAGAAATTCGGCTCGGCGGGCAAGAAGACCGCGGTGGTCTCCACCATCAATGGAGATGCCAACGTTCCTTTCTACAAGGAGCTCGGCAACCAGGGCATCAAGGCGACCGATATTCCGGTGGTCGCGTTTTCGGTCGGCGAAGAAGAACTCGCCGGCATCGATACCAAGCCGTTGCTCGGCCATCTCGCCGCCTGGAATTATTTCGAATCGATCAAGACGCCGGCCAATGAAAAATTCATCAAGGACTGGCAGGCCTACACCAAGAATCCGAAGCGCGTCACCAACGACCCGATGGAAGCGCATGTGATCGGCTTCAACATGTGGGTGAAGGCGGTCGAGAAGGTGAAGTCGACCGATCCCGACAAGGTCATCGACGCACTGCCCGGCATCGAAGCGGCAAACCTGACCGGCGGCGTCTCCAAGATGCTTCCGAACCACCACATCACGAAACCTGTCTTCATCGGCGAGATCAAAGGTAACGGCCAATTCGACGTGGTGTGGAAGACGCCGGGCCTGGTTGCCGGCGATGCCTGGTCGAAAGAGCTCGACGGCTCCAAGGATCTGATCGGCGATTGGGTTGGCAAGAAGTGCGGCAATTACAACACCAAGACCAATAAATGCGGCGGTCAGGGCTCCTGATGTCGAAAAGGCCGATCCGGCAAAGAGCCGTCTTTCTGCGGGCATAAACGCGAGGCTTTCGTGCCGGCATCATGGTAAAAGCCCATTCACGGGAAAGAGTAGGCGGCGATGCCGCCGCCTACTCTGCGATTTTTGCCGGGGTCATCCAGTGGTTGCCAGTTTTCATGAGCGTGTTCGCACGTTCGTTCTATCGATTGTTCTGATCCTTGCTTTTGCCCTGCCCGCTCTTGCCGGCCCGTTCGAAGACGCGGTCGCCAAATTCGCCAATGACGACTTTTCCGATACCGACGAGGCAATCGGCGCGGTCACGGCCTCCGGTAATCCACTTGCTTTTCCCATCATCAGCGCGCTCCAGGACGGCCGGTTGTCGGCCGACCCTGACACCAAGAAGGTCTATATTACCCAGGCGGATGGCAAGATCATCGACGCGGTGACGGGCGCCGCCGTCGATAGATTGCCAGATAACGCCGCCGCCGTCCGCCTCAACAACCGTCTGCGCCGCACGGTGGAGGCCGCGCTCGGCAGTCTGACCCTCCAATCGCCCGATTCGGCCAAGCGGATCGCCGCCGCGCAATCGGTTTTCAAGTCGCATGAAGAAAGTGCATTGCCGGCCATCGATAGCGCGCTTGCCAATGAAACCAATAGGGCCGCCAAGGCTGCCTTTACCGAGGCCCGCGCCGCGATCCTGCTTTATAAATCCGACGCCGGCGATGCTGAAAAACTCGAAGCCATCGCCACGATCAAGGCGCGCGGTGATCAGGAAGCACTGGCGCTTTTGACCGGCCTTGCCGATCAATCTCCCGCGATCGCGAAGGCGGTGGCGAGCGCGATGGCCTCGATCCAAGGCACACTTGCGATTTGGTCGGCGGTGCAGAATGCCTGGTACGGCATTTCGCTCGGTTCGGTCCTGTTACTCGCGGCGATCGGGCTGGCGATCACTTTCGGTGTCATGGGCGTCATCAATATGGCCCATGGCGAGATGGTGATGCTCGGGGCCTACACCAC
>DATGJS010000266.1:0-6424 GCA_035295025.1 Bradyrhizobium sp. | reverse complement strand
CTGTTTTGATTTGCCCACAATTGGTGGCGACCGCGAGATCGGCAATTGTGGAATCCTCGGTCTCGCCCGAACGATGCGACATCACGGCGGTGTAACCGGCTTTGAACGCCATCTCGACCGCCGAGAGCGTTTCCGTCAACGTCCCGATTTGATTGACCTTGACCAAAATGGAATTGGCGCGACCGTTTTTGATCCCATCCGCAAGCCGCGTCACATTGGTGACGAACAGATCGTCGCCGACCAATTGGCATTTGCCGCCAATGAGATTCGTCAGTTCCTTCCATCCCTCCATGTCGTCTTCGGACATGCCGTCTTCGATCGAAACGATCGGATAACGCGCGGCGAGATCGGCCAGATATTTCGCCTGTTCCGAACGGGAGCGGGTCTTCTTCTCGCCGCCATAGACGTAAGCGCCATCCTTGAAGAACTCGGTCGCCGCGCAATCAAGCGCCAGCATCACGTCGTGACCCGCCTTGTAACCGGTCTTGCCGATCGCTCCCATGACGAATTCCAAGGCCGCATCCGCCGATGGCAGGTTCGGCGCAAAGCCACCTTCGTCGCCGACATTGGTGTTGTGACCGGCTTTCTTCAGCTCCGATCGCAGGGTGTGGAAGATTTCCGCGCCGCAACGCAGCGCGTCCGCGAAGGTGCCGGCGCCGACCGGCATGATCATGAATTCCTGAAAATCGATCGGATTGTCGGCGTGTACACCACCGTTGATGATGTTCATCATCGGTACGGGCAAAGTCCGCGCCGACGTGCCGCCGACATAGCGATAGAGTGGCATGTCGAAGGATTCCGCAGCGGCTTTGGCGCAAGCCAGCGACACGCCAAGAATGGCGTTGGCCCCCAAGCGGCTTTTGTTCGGCGTCCCGTCAAGATCGATCATGATCTGATCGATCCGGCCCTGTTCCTCGACCGCTATATCGTTGAGCGCTTCGAAAATCTCGCCATTGACGGCCGCGACCGCCTTTTGCACGCCCTTGCCGAGATAGCGCGCTTTGTCGCCGTCGCGCAGTTCGACCGCTTCATGCGCGCCAGTCGAGGCACCGGAGGGCACGGCGGCCCGGCCGATTGAGCCATCTTCCAGGACGACATCGACCTCGACCGTGGGATTGCCGCGGCTGTCCAAAATTTCGCGGCCGATGATGTCGACGATGGCGGTCATGAATGCCTCTTGAGAAAAAAAGCGCGATCCGAGGGATTGGCTGCTTCTACAGCAAGCCAGTTGCGCAGAAAAGGTTGCGCTGGCGGTGACGCCGAGGGGACAATTAGGTAATACATCCGCAACGGAGACCCGACCATGCCCAGGAAGCCTCGAAAGGCGCCAAAAACCACGTCATTATCGTCCGGCTTGCAGCTTGGGCGCGCGGTCGAATGGCCCACAACGCCCGATATCGCGAAACTTGACCGCGTCCCTAATCCGCAAAGCGATACCGACTATCTCGTGCGTTTCACCGCGCCCGAATTTACCTCCCTGTGTCCGGTCACGGGCCAGCCCGATTTTGCGCATCTGGTGATCGATTATGTGCCAGGCTCGTGGTTATTGGAATCGAAATCCCTCAAACTGTATGTCGCGAGCTTCCGCAACCATGGCGCTTTCCACGAGGACTGCACGGTCGCGATCGGCAAACGGATTTCGTCCGAAATCAAACCGAAATGGTTGCGCATCGGCGGATATTGGTATCCGCGCGGCGGCATTCCGATCGACGTGTTCTGGCAGACCGGAAAGTTGCCGAAGGGAATGTGGATTCCTGATCAAGGCGTTGCGCCCTATCGTGGCCGAGGCTGATCCTCAGCTCACAACGTCCGCCGGCGGCCTTTGCCGCAAGAGCCGCGCGCAGGCAAAGCCGAGAACGGTGATGATAACGGCACTCGCCAGCAAGGTCGTCTCCTTGCCGAGGTTTTGGAGGCCGAATCCATAGACGATCGGCCCGATAGTCTGACCCATGAAAAAGAAGAACGAATGAAGGGCGAGCGCGGTGGCGCGCGCTTCCACCGAAAGCTCGCTGGCAAAGACCTGCAAGCAGCCATGGATCATATAGAAGCCCCAACCCATCACCAGAAGACAGCTCACCTGAATCTTCCAGCCGGGTCCAAAAGCGATCGCGGCCAATTGCAGGCCGACCAGGGCCGCGCCAGTGATCATCATGCCGTTGACGCCCAACCGAGGCAGAAAGCGCGAAACGGTCAGCGTGTACAGTAAGCCGCCCACCGCGAAGCCCGCAATGACAAAGCCCGCGATCGACAGGCTGGTTTCACCGAGTTGGAGCAGGAACGAGGCCAAATAAGGAAACAATCCGAGCACGCAACAGCCTTCGATGAAAACCGCGGCATAACAAAGCGCATTCGGATTGGCGAAGATGGTGCGGTAGCCGTGCCAGAGCGTCGTCAGATTGGTTTTGGGGGTTTTGCTCAACGGCATCCCGCGAAAGCCGACGGTGACGGCAACCGACGCCGCAACGACCAATAATCCGAGGATTGCGAGCACCCCGCGCCAACCCAGAAAGTCGCCAATCACGCCGGAGAAGGAGGCCCCGAGCAAATTGCCGGTCATGGAGCCGGTGAGGGTACGCCCGATCGCGACTTGGCGTTTTTCCTTCGCAACCAGATCGCTGGTCAGGCTGAGCGCGATCGGAAAGACGCCGCCCGAACCGATGCCGGCAAGAATGCGGGTGGCGAACAACAACGGAAACGACGTCGTTAAGGCGCCCAACATGTTCGCCAGCCCCAATAGGATGAGGCACATAATCATCAGGCGTGCTTTGCCGAACAAATCGGCGGCCGCGCCAAGCACGGGCTGAATGACGGCAAAAGTAAAGGCGAACACCGCGGCGAAACTTGCGGCCGTCGCAATGGTGATGTCGAATTCATCGGCCACATGCGGCAGAACCGGATCGAGCGCGCGGGCCGAAAGGCTGGCGGCAAATGTCGCAATCGCGATGATATTGATCGCGGGCGGCATGCGATCGGATGGCCGCGGGAAACTTTGCGGCATCAGCGCGTCACGTTCTTTTCGGAATCCGGATTGGGGCTTTTGGCGGTGCGATCGAAAGCCATCAGCGTGCGGAGCAAATCTTCGAATTCGCGCAAGGGCACCATGTTCGGGCCGTCGGACGGCGCGTGATCGGGATCGGGATGGGTTTCAATAAAGACGCCACCGACGCCGACCGCCACTGCCGCCCGCGCCAACACCGGAACAAACTCCCGCTCGCCTCCCGAAGAGTTGCCTCTGCCGCCGGGCTGTTGCACCGAATGGGTCGCATCGAAAATGACCGGCGCCCCAGTCGTGCGCGCCAGGATCGGCAAGGCGCGCATGTCGGACACCAACGTGTTGTAACCGAACGACGCTCCGCGCTCGGTGACGAGCACATTTACGTTGCCCGCGCCCGTGATCTTGGCGACGACATTGGCCATGTCCCAAGGCGCGAGAAACTGGCCTTTCTTGACGTTGACGACCTTGCCGGTTGCGGCGGCCGCCAGCAGCAAATCGGTTTGGCGGCACAAGAAGGCCGGAATCTGCAAGACATCGACGGCTTGGGCCACCTCCGCGCATTGCGAGGCCTCATGCACATCCGTCAAGACCGGCAATCCGAGCGATGAGCGTATTTCGGCAAAAATCGGCAGCGCTTGGGCAAGCCCAATCCCCCGCGCCGCCGAGGCGCTGGTGCGGTTGGCCTTGTCGAAGGAGGTTTTGTAGACAAGCCCGATCTTGAGCCGCCCAGCGATTTCCTTGAGCGCGGTTGCAACCTCCAACCCGTGCGCGCGGCTTTCGAGCTGGCACGGGCCGGCGATGATCGAAATCGGCAAATCATTGCCGAATTTGACCGGGCCAACGGTAACGATCGATGCGGCGGAGGCGGTGGCGCTCAATGGTTGGGGTCCTTTTGCGCGCGACCATGCCGGGCGCCGAGGCGCGGATCAACCCACTTTAGAACGTTTTCCAGCGAAGTGGGTACCGGTTCGCGTCAAGAAAACGCGTCAAAACAACAATCTAGAGCTTCCGTTTTGATTCAATCAGAACGGATTAAGCTCTAGCGGCTTCGAATATCAGAGTTGCGCCAAAAGCCTGCTCCGGCGCCAAGATCAACCGTTCGGCATGGCGTCGAAAGACCAGTCCGTTTTGCCGATGCAAGGCTTCGGTCTGAGCGAGATCGGCAACGGCGAAGCGCACGGCATGGAGCGTCATGCCCTCGCCGCCCGCTTCGACGGGAATGCCCGACAGCTCTTGCCAGGAAGCCGGCCGCATGACGGCGATATCCCCATTTTCGGTGCGCGTCACGATGCCGCTTCCGTCAACGTTGGACTTAACGCCCGCATAGGCCGTCAAAAAATCCCGATGACGGGACGGCTCCTCGGCAACGACATTGACGCCGCGAACCGCGCCGGCGCCGTTCGGATGATGTTGAAAAGCTGGATTCCAAAAATTCTCCGGAAAATGATGCTGACAGACCGCAAATCCTAGTACCGCCGATCTGAAGTCCCTGCGCCACAAGCCGCGAGGTTCTCTTTCAAGGACTTCAGATCGAGAAGCGGTACTCAAATCAATAAGTTTGCTAGTGCCCATTTCTTTCCGAAGTTCGCGTAAAGGTGCTGCTGAGACGGATCGCGAACTTCGTAAAGTGGGCACTAGATGCGGCGAATTGGGATCGATGGCAAACGCGAGTGAAAAGGCGAGTTTCACGACCGTGCCGTCCGGCCGCTTGCCCTCGCGGGCGAAATCGAACACGTCGAAATTCGAAATGTTTGCCGCTTCGAACGCGCGCGCATCGGCGGCCGCATCACGGCTATTGAGCAACAACATCGAAAAGCCCTCGCGGCGAGCGAGGAAGTCGCGGTTGAAGGCGCCGAACGAAAAAGAGCGCGCGCGATGCGGTACGATCTTCTTGGGTTCGGCGACCTCCAAAATTTCGATGAAGCAGCCGTTCAACTGCACGATACGGTTATGGGTGCCCCAGGGAT
Source organism: Bradyrhizobium sp. (assembly GCA_035295025.1). Classification (GTDB taxonomy): domain Bacteria; phylum Pseudomonadota; class Alphaproteobacteria; order Rhizobiales; family Xanthobacteraceae; genus Bradyrhizobium. Next base: position 1,462 of record DATGJS010000266.1, on the reverse strand, counting down.
GGCGATTGCGGCTGCCGACCGTGAACCCGGCGCGGCCATAGAATTCCGCCGCCGCGTCGAGGTCACGGACTGCATGCACGATATGGTCAAGACCATGGGGCATGCCAAAAACCCTACAATCTTCCAGTGACAGTTACTTCACGGAAGAGAACGCGGTCGGCACCAGAAATTGATTGACGATGTTGGCCACGATCTGCCCATCCGCTTCGGTTTTCGCACGCGCGGCGATCCATTCCGGATCGGCCTGGAACGCCGTCCATTTCTTCTCCCGCTCGGCCAGCGATTCCCAGGCGAGCAGATAGGTCAGTTCCTGATTGGATTCGCCAACCAGCGTCGTGAAAAAGCCGGCCTGGCGAATGCCGTGCTTTTCCCAGATTTTTAACGTGATGGTTTCAAATCGCTTCAACAGCGCGGGCAAGCGGCCCGGCAGGCAACGATAGATACGGGTCTCATAGATCATCGGCGTTCTCCCAGATAGGATTTATGGGTATTTGGAGCCGCTATGTCGCAAGTATCGGCGCGCCCGTCAAAGGCTTCGAAAAGACATCAACCGACGCCTACCATCACACGAGCCGCGATCGCACGACGGCCGCCTCGATGAACGAGGCAAAGAGCGGGTGTGGCTCAAAGGGGCGCGACTTCAGTTCGGGATGGAATTGCACCCCGATGAACCAGGGATGGTCCTCATATTCGACGATCTCCGGCAGGATACCATCGGGCGAAAGTCCGGAAAAGCGCAGACCGTGTTGTTCGAGCCGGTCCTTGTAAGCGGTATTGACCTCGTAGCGGTGACGGTGACGTTCCGAGATTTCGGTGGCGCCGCCATAGACCTCCAAGACCCGGCTGCCGCGACGAAGCGCGGCGGGGTAGGCGCCGAGCCGCATCGTGCCGCCGAGATCGCCATTTTGCGCGCGCCGTTCCAGCTCATTGCCGCGCAGCCATTCGGTCATGAGGCCAACGACGGGTTCTTGCGTCGGCCCAAACTCCGTTGAATTGGCCTGCGTAATGCCGACAAGGTTGCGCGCCGCCTCGATCACCGCCATCTGCATGCCAAAACAGATCCCGAAATAAGGCACGTCGCGCTCGCGCGCGAATTGCGCGGCGCGAATTTTGCCCTCGGCGCCGCGCTGGCCGAAGCCGCCGGGCACCAGAATGCCGTTGACATGTTCGAGAAACGGCGCGGGGTCTTCGTTTTCGAAAACCTCGCTCTCGATCCAGTCGAGATTGACCTTCACCTTGTTGGCGATTCCGCCATGCGACAGCGCCTCGATCAACGATTTATAGGCGTCCTTCATGCCGGTGTATTTGCCGACAATGGCAATGGTCACCTGACCTTCCGGATTTCGGATCCGCTCGTTGATGACATTCCAGCTTTGCAAGCTGGGCGGGCTCTTCGCGGCGATGCCGAAGGCAGCCAGCACTTCATCGTCAAGTCCGGCGGCGTGATAGGCCTCCGGCACCG
>DATGJS010000265.1:0-2452 GCA_035295025.1 Bradyrhizobium sp. | reverse complement strand
GGCTTCTCCTTGGGACAAAAGCCCAGTGCCGGCGGAGCACCAGATCCGAGGGTTGGGGCCGATCGTGCTGAGCGTGCATGATGGCGCGCGCACCGCGCTCGTGCTCACCGAAGTCATGAACATGAAGCAGGTGCGCAACTACTCAACGCCAGACGCGCAAGAGGAGGTTCAAGTGTTCGCGATGGGCGAGGGGGGACCTGCCGCCGAATTGCACGTCATCGAACAAAAGAACCTGCCGGTGGCGCGGCAAGGGGCCGGCGGAGTGCATCACGTGGCGTTTCGCACCCCCGACGAGACGCAATACCATGCCTGGACGCAACGCTTGCGCGAATTGCGCATTCCCAACAGCGGCGAGGTCGATCGCTTCTATTTCCGCAGTCTTTATTTTCGCGAACCGAATGGCATCCTGTTCGAAATCGCCACTGATGGTCCGGGCTTTGCGACCGACGAGCCGATGGAAACGCTCGGCGAAAAGCTTGCTTTGCCGCCGTTTCTGGAGCCGCGCCGCGCGGCGATCGAGGCTGGATTAAAGCCGATCGGGTGAGTATCGACGTAGAATCGTTCGGCCGGCGGCAACGACCTTGGACGATGGTGTGCCGATGGTTTTCACAAGCACCGTTCGATATCGCGGCGCAGACCGTCCGCGCCGGGCGCCGCGAGATGGGCTGGCCGCCGATCGAGGGTAATCAGGAGCCGCCGCTGCGTGAGATTCACGGCTCTCTCGTCGCCGATCGTAAGTGTGACACGGTCGAGCGCCTGCGCCGCCTCGCGCGCCATTGCGTCATTGGTCCACTTTCCGATCACGTCATCGAGCGCAGCCAGGGAGTCGGCGATCACGCGCCGATGATCGTCATCGTCCGGCCATGCCGTCCAATCGATCTCCAACGCCAAGGGCCGGTCGAGTTGGCCCGACCAGCGCTCGGCGATGTTGCGCGCTTCCCGCTCAAGGCCAAGACGGCCAGCAGGTGTTGCATCCGCCTGTCGTATTCGTCCCGATGAGAAATGCTCAAGATGAGCTTCCGATAGCCGAAGGGTTACGGCAATGACCTGCGCGAAGGGGACATAACAAATTTCCGCGCCGGTTATGGCGTCGTCGAGATGGACGAGAATGACATCATTGGGCCGAATCGAGGCATGAGGCTCGAATCGCAAGATCTTTCCCGCGACGACATGACCGCCCGCGAGCGACAAAGTGGCGCGCGGCAGGTTCTTTACCTCAGACGGCGCTGCCTCGGCGGCAAGTCTGCCGAGGGTTCGTAGAATGAGTTCCGGTGTCGCAAGATCGAGACGGCGCAGGTTTGCATCGGAGAAATTCATAATCCTCGCTCGAGAAGCAGTTGTATGTCGTGCTGCCGCTCTCGAACGTCGTCGATATTGGTGGTGGGCGGCAAATCGATCACCAACGCGCCTCCGACAAAAACGATGCCTTTATCGCCAGAATGCCGGATCACGATCTTGTGGAGCCCATCTCGAACCGCGTCACGGCCGAGATCGTCGCTCGCAATAGCCCGCAGCGCACCGACCAGTGGCTCGAAATAAACCTTGGCCCATGCTTCTCCGTAGAGATGGCTCTCGTCAGGGGCCTGTAAGGCCTCCCAATCTATTTCCACGGGAATTGCCCGGCCCGCGGCGGCATCGAGCTTTTCTTTCCACTGGGGATAGATTTGATCTTGAAATTCCTTGGCCGCACGGCGTTCGGCAAGTCCCATGGTTCACTCCGTCAATTCGACATCGTTAAGTGGGTAGCGACAAAAGAGCGGCGCATGAGGCGCCGCTCTCCTTGCATCAAACGGCTATCGTCCTAGTGCCCACTTTCCGAAGTTCGCGATCCGTCTCAGCAGCACCTTGACGCGAACTTCGGAAAGCCATGAGCTACTCACAAACTTATTGATTTGAGTACCGCTTCTCGATCTGAAGTCCCTGAAAGAGAACCCTGCTGCTTGTGGGGCAGGGACTTCAGATCTGGCGGTACTAGAGATTGTTTTGTAGAAACTCATAAGAGAAATCGGCGTCATTGGCGGATTTGAAATCGATCTTGTAGTCGATCGTGCCGTCCTTGAGCGACATCTTGCGCTCGGGCCCGAAGCCGCAACTGATGGTTTTGACTTTCCCTTTGACCGCGGCCTTCCCGTCGGGACTGCCGCAAACGCGCCGAACGCCGGAGAGCATGCCGTCGCAATAGCTCTCGGGGCTGTTGGCTGTGATCAGGTCCTCCTTCGCCTCGGTCCAGTCGAATTTTACGGCGATCTCGGTCCCACAAGCTTCATTCAAGCTCTTGGCATCCTTGACGAGATCTTCCGCTTCCGAACTCTCACGCTGCTTCATTTTGAGCGACTGAGCGTAAGCGGCACTGACGCCGAAGGCGACCACCAAAGCGATCGGCCCGATATAACGCGCGAATTTCATTCATGTCTCCTTTTGTTAGAGTAAATCACCAAGTTTCGATTCCAAG
>DATGJS010000264.1:0-12173 GCA_035295025.1 Bradyrhizobium sp. | reverse complement strand
GGCGTGCCGCTGGCGCACAAGGACATGTATTATGAAGCCGGCAAGGTCGTGACCTGCGGCTCGCACATTCGCCGCGATTTCGTCGCCACGACGACGGCGACCGCGTTACAGCGTCTCAAGGACGCCGGCACGATCCGCCTCGGTTCGTTGCAGATGGCCGAGTTCGCTTACGGCCCGACCGGCCACAACGCGCATTTCGGCGCGGTCCACAATCCCTTTGCGCTCGATCGTGTCACCGGCGGCTCCTCGTCGGGTTCGGGTTCGGCGGTGGCCGCGCGGCTGACCTTTGCCGCGCTGGGTTCCGACACCGGCGGTTCGATCCGGATGCCGGCGCATTTTTGCGGCATCACTGGGTTGAAGACGACGGTCGGCCGGGTCAGCCGCGCGGGCGCGATGCCCTTGTCGCAGTCGCTCGACACGGTCGGGCCGCTGGCGCGCACCGTGGAGGATTGCGCCATCCTGCTCGGGCTCATGGCGGGCGCGGATCCCGCCGACCCCACCGCCATCGCCGGGCCCATCCCCGATTTTGTCGGCGCGACCACGGGATCCATGAAGGGGATGATCATCGGGGTGCCCAGCGCTTTCTATGTCGACGATCTCGATTCCGAGGTGGCGAGCGTGCTCGATGCGACCATCGCCGTCTTCACGCGCGAGGGCGCCAAGGTCGTGAAGGTCGATTTGCCCGATCAGCGTCAGCTCTCAAGCACCTCGCAATTGGTGCTCGCGGTGGAGGCCGCGGCCTTCCACAAACGCTGGATGATCGAACGGCCGCAGGATTACGGCCCGCAAGTCTTGATGCGTCTGCAAAATGGGCTGGCTGTTCCCGGCGTCACCTATCTTGAGGCCCTGCGTTGGCGCGGCCCGGCGCTCGCCGCGCATGTTGCGGCCACCGAAGGCGTCGATGCCGTCATCGCGCCGGTGTCGCCGATCCCAGCACCCACGATCGCCGAAAGCGATGTCGGCAATGCGCCGGATGCGGAGGCCGTGATTCAACGGCTGACGCGCTTCACCCGGCCGATCAACTATCTCGGCCTGCCGGCGCTGTCGATTCCATCCGGGTTTACCCGTGGCGGACTTCCGGTGGGCTTGCAACTGATCGGGCGCTCTTTCGATGAAACGACGCTGTTGCGGATCGGCGCGGCGTTCCAGCGCGCCACCGATTTCCATGCCAAGGTGCCGTCATTGCCATGACCGCGCTGGTTGACGTCAAGGGACTCAATATTCGCTTTTCCGGCGAACGCATTGTGCATGCGGTGAACGATCTCAGCCTCTCCCTCGGTGAGGGAGAGGTGCTGGGGCTGCTCGGCGAATCCGGTTCCGGCAAGAGCGTCACCTTGCGCGCCTTGATGCGGCTGTTGCCGAAGAAACGTACCCAGATCTCGGGCAATATTCGCGTGCTCGGCCGCGACGTGCTCGCGCTCGATGAGGAGGAACTCTCGGCGTTTCGTGGCCAGAGCGTTTCGATGATCTTCCAGGAACCGGCGCTCGCGCTCGATCCGGTCTACACCATCGGTCGGCAAATCGCCGAAACGGTGATGCGCCACGAAGGTAAAAGCCAGCGTGAGGCGATGGCGCGCGCGCTTGCGATGCTGGAAGTGGTCCGCATTCCCTCGGCCAGACGCCGGCTCGACGCCTATCCGCATGAGATGTCGGGCGGCATGCGCCAGCGCGCGATGATCGCGCTGGCGTTGGCCTGCCGGCCGAAGATTTTGCTGGCGGATGAGCCGACCACCGCGCTCGATGCCACCGTGCAGATTCAGATTCTGTTGTTGTTGCGCGAGTTGCAGCGCGAGTTCGGCATGTCCGTCATTTTCGTGACCCACGATATCGGCGTCGCCATCGAAATCTGCGATCGTGTCGCCGTGATGTATGCCGGCCAGATCGTGGAGCAGGGGACGCTTAGCCAGATCGTGCGCGCGCCGATCCATCCCTATGCGAAGGGGCTGTTGGCTTCCACCGTCCATGGCGCCAAACGCGGCCAGCGCCTGGAGACGATTCCGGGTACGCCGCCGACCCTCGATAGCGCGCCCACCCAATGCTCTTTTGCGCCGCGATGCGGGTTTGTGGAGGCCCGCTGCCTCAACCAGGTTCCGCCAAACGTGCAAATCAATTCACGCCGAATCGCAAGATGCGTCCTTGCCGAGCCTGCCGATATCTCCGCAGCGCCATAATTGGAACCGGCGCCCTCGCCGGCAAGCGATCGGTGTTTCTTCCTTTTCGCATTCGGCCGGGTCAAATGGGTATGGTCACGTGAGACCATCATGGATAGGCTTGCAATCAGCAGGCGCGCGAACCGGGAGGGTTTTTATGCGTATATCGAACGAGGGTCTTCTTGTTATTCTGTTTGTCGGTCTGGTCGCGGGCTGGCTTGCCGGCAAAGTCGTGCGCGGTACGGGATTTGGCATCATCGGCGATATTCTCGTCGGTATCGCCGGCGCGATCGTCGCTAATTTTCTGTTCCCAAAACTTGGCATCGCCATTGGAACCGGATTGGTGTCGGAAATCGTCTATTCCGCGATCGGCGCCATTCTGCTTCTGCTGGTCGTGAGGCTGGTTCGGCGCGCGGGCCGCTTTTGACGGCGCGGCCAAGCCGCACGGCCGGGAAACATTAGGTTAACGTAACTTCGTTATTAGAGGCCAACTTGTAAAATCATTAATATGATTCCGCGTACCCGTTTCCGTACCGGAATCGCAAAGCCCCTCATGAAGAGATCAGGATAGATGGCAGCCGCTCCCAGTGTCCGGCGTTCCGAGCTTGGTGAAGCGCTGCGGGCCTGTCGCACCGCCTTTATCGGCGTCGGCATCATGAGCTGCATGATCAATTTGCTCTATCTGACCGGCTCGTTGTTCATGCTCGAAGTCTACGACCGGGTGCTGCCGAGCCGCAGCGTGCCGACGCTTGTCGGCCTGATCGTTCTGGCGGGCGGACTTTATATCGCGCAAGGCGTTCTCGATCTGATTCGGGGACGTATCCTCGGCCGCATCGGCACCTCGTTGGATGAGGCGCTCCATCAGCGGGTGTTCGACATCGTCGTGCGATTGCCCTTGACCGTGGGTGGGCGCAATGACGGCCTTCAGCCGTTGCGCGATCTCGATAATGTGCGGGGCTTTCTCGGCGGCATGGGGCCAGGGGCCTTCTTCGATCTGCCGTGGTTGCCGTTCTATCTCGCGATTTGTTTTGCCTTCCATGTCCTGATCGGCGTCACCGCCTTGGTTGGCGCCATCATCTTGGTCACGCTCACAATCATGACCGAATTCCTGTCGCGGGCTCCGGCGCGCGCGGCGCTGGGGCTGGCTGCGCGCCGCAACGATCTCGCCGCCACCAGCCGGCGCAACGCCGAGGTGCTGGTGGCGATGGGAATGTCCGGCCGCGTGAGCCGACGCTGGAGTGAGGCCAATCAGAATTATATCGACGGCAATCAGGACGCCAGCGACATTTCCGGCGGGCTCGGTGCCACCGCCAAGGTCATGCGGATGATGCTGCAATCGGCCGTGCTTGCGGTCGGCGCCTATCTCGTGATTCATCAGGAGGCGACCGCCGGCGTCATTATCGCGGGCTCGATCTTGAGCGCGCGGGCGCTGGCGCCGGTCGATCTTGCCATCGCACATTGGAAGAGCTTTGTCGCGGCGCGCCAAAGCTGGTATCGCCTCGATCGTTTGTTGGAATCGATGCCGGCGCGCGTGACGCCGACCTTGCTGCAAAGCCCGGAGAGCCGGCTGTCGGTCGAGGCGGTCAGTATCGTGCCGCCCGGCGAACAGCGCCTGATCGTGCAGGATGTGACGTTTACGCTCTCATCCGGCGACGGCCTCGGCGTCATCGGTCCGAGCGGGTCCGGAAAATCCTCGCTGGTGCGGGCGCTGGTCGGCGTGTGGCAGCCGGCGCGCGGCAAGGTGCGAATTGATGGCGCGGCCCTCGATCAATGGTCGCCGGAGGTGCTCGGCGCCCATGTCGGCTACTTGCCGCAGGATGTCGAGTTGTTTGCGGGGTCTGTGGCGCAGAACATCTGCCGTTTCGATCCCGAGATTCCTTCCGAGCGCATTATCGCGGCCGCCAAGGAAGCGGGCGTCCACGAAATGATCATCAAGATGCGCGAGGGCTACGACACCCAGGTCGGCGAGCAGGGCACCGCCCTTTCGGCCGGTCAGGCGCAACGTGTGGCGCTGGCGCGGGCGCTGTACGGCAATCCCTTTTTGATCGTTCTGGATGAGCCGAATTCCAATTTGGATTCCGAAGGCGACGAGGCTTTGACCCGCGCCATCCGTGCCGCGCGGGAACGCGGCGCCATCGTGGTGGTGGTTGCGCATCGGCCGATCGGAATCGAGGCGGTCGATCAGTTGCTTGTGCTCAAGGATGGCCGCATGCAGTCCTTTGGACCGAAGGAAACCGTGCTCGGTCAAGTGTTGCAGCCGCGCGGCGTGCCGCCGCCGATCAAGATCGTCTCCGAGGGAGGCGTGGCCAAATCATGATGGACATCGAATTGAAAGGCGCGCGTTATTCGATCCGGCAACATCTCATCGTCGGCCTAACCGTGGTGGCGCTCTTGGCCGGCGGGCTTGGCGGCTGGGCCTCGACCGCGCAAATCTCGGGCGCGTTGATCGCGCCGGGATCGATCGTCGTCGAATCCAACGTCAAGAAAGTTCAGCATCCGACCGGCGGCGTTGTCGGCGAGTTGCGGGCCCATGATGGCGATGTCGTCAAGGCGGGCGACGTGGTGGTGCGGCTCGACGATACCGTCACCAAAGCGAGCCTTGCCATCGTCACCAAAAATCTCGATGGGCTGTGGGCGCGGGCGGCGCGGTTGGAGGCCGAGCAGCGCGGTCTTGGTAAAATTACATTCCCGCCGATGTTGCTCGACCGCGCCGAAGATCCCGATGTCAAAGCGGTCATGGCCAGCGAAACCAAATTGTTCGAAGTGCGCGTCAATGGGAGGGTCGGTCAAAAGGCGCAGTTGCGCGAGCGCATCACCCAATTGAACGAGGAAATCGCGGGTCTGGTGGCGCAAGAACAGGCAAAAGACCAGGAGATCGCGCTGGTCGAGAAGGAATTGGTCGGCGTGCGCGATCTCTACGAAAAACATCTGGTGCAGTTGACACGACTCACCACGCTGGAGCGCGACGCGGCGCGACTGGCCGGCGAGCGCGCGCAATACATGGCCTCGCGCGCCCAATCCAAGGGCAAGATCACCGAAACCGAGCTGCAAATCATCCAGGTCGATAAGGATATGATCAGCGACGTGTCCAAGGATCTGCGCGAGACCAACGACAAGATCGGCGAGTTTGTCGAGCGCAAGGTCACGGCCGAAGATCAGTTGCGGCGCGTCGATATTCGCGCGCCGCAGGATGGCATGGTGCTGCAATCGAGTGTGCATACGGTCGGCGGCGTGATCACCGCGGGTGATGCGATCATGTTGATCGTGCCGCAGGCCGACGACCTCCAGGTCGAGGCCAAGGTCAATCCGCAAGACATCGATAAATTGCAGGTCGGGCAGAAAACCCTGTTGCGCCTGTCGGCCTTCAACCAGCGCACCACGCCCGAATTGAACGGCGTCGTCACCCGCGTCTCGCCCGACGTCACCACCGATCAGCGCACCGGGCAGTCTTACTACACCATCCGCGTCTCGATGCCGCCGCAAGAAGTCGCCCGCCTCGGCGACGTCAAGATGATTCCCGGCATGCCGGTGGAAGCCTTTGTGCAGACCGGCGAGCGCACCATGCTGTCGTATCTGATCAAGCCCTTGAGCGATCAGTTGATGCGCGCGTTCCGCGAGAAGTGACGGCCGATAGGCCGTCATCCCGGGGCGATGCCAACGGATCCGCGCGAATGCTCGGCCCGATGACAGGCTCCGCGAAGCAATCCGTAGCACTCCGTCATTGCGAGCGAAGCGAAGCAATCCATCGTACTACGCAAAGAAAGCGGCAGCCTTGGCGCGAATGCGGCGTTACCGGTCGCATCACCCCCACCGGAGTTGTGGGCGGCTTCGTCTACCGCCAAGGCTGCCGAAATCCCTATAGCAAGATTCCAGCATTGTTTAAGAGGAAATTATTGGATGTTAGGACTCGGCCGGCAAGGTAGCGACGACGCGATCCAGTCTTATTACGAGTCTGGATTGCTTCGCTTCGCTCGCAATGACGGAGTGCTACGGATTGCTTCGCGGAGCCTGTCATCGGGCCGCGCTTTACGCGGACCCGTTGGCTCGCAATGACGGAGTGTTACGGGGTTTCCTTTCGTGCGACAAGCCGGGCGGCAACTTGTTCGGCGATCACGACAAGGTCTTTCATTGGCTTTCCTTCAAACGGCCTATTGGAAGCGCCTTATAGCGCGCCTGCCATGGTTTTGCCGAGTTGCGGGCGAAGGCCCGGCCTGCTTCAATGACGGGACCGAAGAGGAGCCAGCGTCATGACGTCACCGATCGCGGGTGGGGTGGATTGCGACCTTCACCCTGCCATTCCGCATTTGACGAGCCTGTTGCCTTACCTCGACGATTATTGGCGCGATCAGGTCACCACACGGGGCATGACCGACCTCATTTCGCAATCCTATCCGCCGAATTCGCCCATTTCGGCCCGGCCGGATTGGCGGCCGGCCACAGGCAAGCCTGGGTCAAATCTGGCGGAGCTGCGGGCGCAGGCGCTCGATCCTTTTGGCGTTCGCTTCGGCATCTGCAATCCCCTGTTCGGCGTGCAGATGGTTTTTTCGGAAGACATGGCGGTCGCCTTCGCGCGTGCCTTGAACGACTGGCTGGTCAAGGAATGGCTCGATAAAGACGATCGGTTGCGCGGCTCGATCGTGATTCCGCTCCAAAGCGTCGAGCAATCGGTCGTCGAGATCGAGCGTTGCGCGCAAGACAAGCGCTTCGTCCAGGTCTTGATGCTGGTGATGGGCGATATGCCGCTGGGTAAGCGCGCTTACTGGCCGATTTATGCCACAGCCGAGCGCTTGGGCTTGCCGATCGGCATTCACGCCGGATCGAGCTATCACAATCCGCCGACCTCGGTCGGCTGGGGCTCCTATCATATCGAAGATTATGTCGCGCAGGCGCAGGCGTTTCAGACGCAATTGACCAGCTTGATCGTGGAAGGCGTGTTCGCGCGGCATCCCAATCTGAAAATGGTGATGCTGGAAAGCGGCTTCACCTGGCTGCCACCTTATCTATGGCGCTTGCATAAATTCTGGCGCGGCATCCGCATGGAAACGCCCTGGGTCGATCGCGCCCCGCTCGAAATTGTGCGCAGCAATATCCGCTTCTCATTGCAGCCGGTCGATGCGCCGGCGGAACCGGAAGTCTTAAATCGTCTGTTCGACCATATGCAGTCGGACGAATTGCTTCTATTCTCGACCGATTATCCGCATTGGCAATTCGACGGCGATGCCGCGCTGCCGGAGGGCCTGTCGGACGATCTGGTGAAAAAGATCATGATCGACAATCCCTTTGCGACTTACACCCGTCTAAAGGAGCCGGTGGCTCAGGAGACGATGCCATGAACATCCAGTTCCGCGAGCAATCGGGCGCGGCCGCCTCGGCTGCTTCCAAGACTGTTGTGACGACCGCGATTGCCGATTGCGATATTCACCCCGCGCGCGCGACCGCGACCGAGCTTCATCCCTTTCTCGCCAAACGTTGGCATGAACATCTCGCGATTTTCGGCAAGCACCCTTATCAAGGCATGATGGAAGGGCCGCCTTATCCAAAGGCGCAGCCCAACGCCTCGCGACGCGACGCCTATCCGCCGGAAGGCGGGCCGCAAGGCTCCTCGTTGTCCTTCATGCAACAGCAGCATCTCGATCCCAACAATGTGGTGCTGGGTGTGCTCAATCCGCTCGGCACCGGGCAGGGCATCCGCAACCACGAATTGGCGACCGCGATCTGTTCGGCAATCAATGATTGGCAGATCGACAAATGGACCAGCAAGGATTCTCGCCTGAAGGGCTCCATCGTGGTCGCCAATGAGGATGGGCCAAGTGCGGCGGCCGAAATCCGCAAGCGCGCCGGCGACAAGAACTTTGTTCAGGTCTTGCTGCTCAGCCGCACCGTCGAGCCGCTCGGTCAACGCCGCTATTGGCCGATCTACGAGGCGGCGGAGGAAGTGGGTCTTCCGGTCGGCGTGCACGCCTTCGGTTTCGGCGGCAATCCGATCACGGCCTCGGGCTGGCCGAGCTTTTACATCGAGGAGATGGTCGGCCACTCGCAATGCCAGCAGGCGGTGCTGGCGAGCCTTGTGCTCGAAGGCGTGTTCGAGCGCTATCCGCGCCTCAAGATGATCATGATCGAGGCCGGTTTCGGTTGGGCGCCGTCGCTATCCTGGCGGCTCGACAAGAATTGGAAGCGGTTAAGAGATGAGGTGCCGCATCTGAAGCGGCTGCCGTCGGAAACGATCCGCGACCACATTTGGTGGACCACGCAGCCGATGGAAGATCCCGAACGGCGCGATCATCTGCTCGAATTGATCGAATGGATCGGCTGGGACAGGCTGCTGTTTGCCACCGACTATCCGCATTGGGATTTCGACGAACCCTCGCGCGTATTGCCGCCCGGCATCAGTGAGGTCAATCGCGAGGCGTTTTACCTGAACAATGCGGTGAAGCTTTATGGGCTGGCGTAAATCAACATGACCCGGCACGTCATCGCGCCGGTCGATGAATTGCCGCCGGGCACGCGCAAATTTCTCACGGTCGACGAGCGCCCGATTGCGATCTTCAACGTCAACGGCGAATTTTTTGGGTTACTCAATCGCTGTCCGCATCAAGGCGCGTCCCTGTGCGAGGGCCCGTTGATCGGCCTTGCGCAGTCCTCCGATCCCGGCGCGATCGAATATACGCGGCTTGGCGAAATCATCCGCTGCCCCTGGCACGGCTGGGAATTCGATATCCGCACCGGGCAGTCCTATTGCGACCCGAAACGCTTCCGCACCCGCGCCTACGCCGTCAATGTCGAGGCGGGTGCTGCCGTGGTGAAGGGGCCTTATGTGGCGGAGACGTTGAAGGTTTCGGTGGAAAGCGATTATGTGGTGGTGGATTTGTAGATGCCCCACCTCGTCATTGCGAGGAGCGTAAGCGACGAAGCAATCTAGCTTTAAGGCTGTAGTTCTGGATTGCTTCGCGGAGCCTGTCATCGGGCGCGCATTCGCGCGACTCGGGGGCTCGCAATGACGCCTTATTCTGTCCCCATCATCCGCCGCTCGCGCGCGTAGCGCACCAGCGCGGCATAGCGATAAAGGCCGTGCACGAATTTTCCATAAGGCAACGTGATGAACAGCGCGAACACCACGCCCAGATGCAGCGCGAGCAGCGCTCCCATCACCGAAGTGTCACGCCACAAAAGCAGCGCAAGGCCGGTGAGGCCGGTCAGAAACAGCATGAGGGTGAAGGCTGCATCCATGCCGGTGCTGTTGGCATCAACCAGCGCGGCGTCGCGTTTGGATTTCTCCGCAAGCAAACCAATCGGTCCAATCACGAGCCCGATTCCGCCGAGCGTGCCGAATACCACCGGCAGGTCCCACCAGACATAGGGCGCCTCGCGCGCCAGGAAATAATGATAGAGCGTCGCGACCGAAGTCGATGCGAAGCACAACAAGAATCCGTAGAACGTCAGGTGATGATAAATCCGGCGACGGTCGGTCGGGCGTTCATCCTCGTTGAAGCAGCCGACCCCGCCGCCGTCGAGATAGCGCAACCGTCCGGCATCCTTCATCGCCTGCCACAGCGATCCTGGCTCCGCCAGCGTGCCCAGGGGTTCGCCGATATCGCGCCAGAACGCGCGTAATCCCATCGTCAGTGCGATGATCGCGTAAAGAAACGCCGCGCCGAACAAAGCCGCCATCGCGTTGTGCGGCATCAAAGCGTAGAACGCGCCGGGGCCGGTGTGAACGCCGGTCAGCACCTTGGGATCGGTAAGCGCAGCAAAGCCGAAAATGAAGGCCGCAACGCTCAACGCGCAGATCACGCCGACCGCAAGCCCGTTGCGCGCGAACAGGCCGGCAAAGGCGCGCGGCCAAGCGTAAATAGCCCAGGATTGCGCGCGCGCGATGGCGAGCGTCTTGGGCACATTGACGTTGAACTCATGCGGTGGCGAGAATTGACAATCGGTGTAACAGGCGCCGCAGGCGTGGCAGAGATTGGCGAGATAATTGAGATCGCCGTCCGAAAACGCGCGGCGCATTTCCATCGCGGGGAATACCGCGCAAAGCCCCTCGCAATAGCGGCAGGAGTTGCAGACCGTCATCAGGCGGTCGGCTTCCTCCAGGATTTGAGTGCTGTGAAGGCCACCTTGATGTTGGTTCACTTCGTCAAACCCTTGCGCTCCAGCCAGCTTTCGATCAGGCCGGCGACTTCGGCGTTGTTCTTGTCCATCATGATCATGTGCGAATTGCCCTTGATGCCGGCTTGCGGCAGGTCGATGACATCAACGCTACCGCCCGCGGCCTTGATGCCGTCGGCGAAGGCAAGGCCGGTGGAGCGCATCGTCGGCCAGCGCGAATCGCGCTCGATATAGTCGCCATAGACGATCAGGGTCGGAATGTTTTTCATCGCAACGATCTTGGCGGGGTCGCCGACGCCGGCAGGTTCAATCGCAATCAGCGCCTTGACCTTGTCGGGCCGCGCCTGCGCCACCTTGAATCCGAAGCTGCCGGCCTGGCTGTGCACCATGACGATGCAGGGGCCGACCCGATCGACCTCGGCGATATAGGCCGCGATCGTCGCCTCGTCAGTGGTGGTCCAGCGCGGCACGCCTTGCTTGACGAAATTGTCGTAGCCTTCGGCGGGAAATTGACTGCCCGGCATCAGCTTTCGCTTGGCGGGATCTGGATCGTAGGAGTTCGGTCCGTCGCCGATGCGAAAGCGCAGAAATGGATTGGCCGTGGTCAAAAACACCGGCTCGCTCTTGAAGATATCGGGGTATTGCGCCCAACCGGCGCGCCCGCGTTCGACCGCGTCGGAATTATAGACGCTCCAGCCTTTGCGCAGGAAATAATTCAGCCAACCTTCGCGCCCGTCGGGCGTGGTTTCCCAGGTGACGCCGGTCAACCCGCCACCGTGCCACATCAGAAGCGGAAAGGCGCCGTGCTCGTTGGCGGGCAGGAAATACTGCACGTACATCTGCTCGACTTGATAGGTGCCGTTCGGATCAACCTTGGCCGGCACGCCGCCCGGGGTGAAGGTCATTTCCTTGATGGGCTTGCCGCTGATTTCGACGAGGCGGCCTCCGACATGGAACGAGCCCATATCGCGCAGTGAGATCGGTTCAGCGGCTTGTGCGGAAACGGCAGTCATGAGCATTGCTGCCGAGGCGATGGTCAATCGTGGCATGATTCCTCCGTCTTTCTCCCTCTCCCCGCAAGCGGGGCGAGGTGATTTGAGAGCGTCCCTAATTCCTTGCACCTAATTCCTCGCATTCTTTGCCGCTTCCCGGCCCGCGATGCGGCCGAACACGCTGCCGATGGTCATGCCCATGCCGGCGGCATAACCCTGGCCCAGCACATTGCCGGACATGATTTCGCCGGCGGCGAACATATTGGCGGAGGGCTTTCCGCCCTTCATCAGCATGCGGGCCTGTTTGTTCACGCGGGTGCCCAAATAAGTGAAGGTGATGCCGGGCCGCACCGGATAGGCATAAAAGGGCGCCGTCTCGATCCGCCGTGCCCAATGGGTTTTCGGCGGCGTCAATCCTTCGGTCCGACAATCATCTAGTATCGTGTGATCGAAGGTGCCGGGCCGCACCGCCGCGTTGAAATCGGCGACAGTCTTTTCCAGTGCTTTCGGGTCAAGCTCCAGCCTGCCGGCAAGGTCCGCGATGCTTGATGCCTCGATCGGCGGGAACAGCGTCGGCATGAAGCTGTTGCGCGAGCTTGCGTCGAAAATGATGTAGGCGATCTGGCCCGGCTGGGCGGCGACGAGGCGTCCCCAGATCGCGTAGCGTTTCGGCCAGATATCCTCGCCCTCGTCGTAAAATCGTTGGGCGTCGCGGTTGACGACGATGCCGAACACCACGGAATCATGCCGCGTGATGATCCCGCCATCGAATTTTGGGGCGCGCGCGTCGATGGCCACCGCATGGCATTGCGTGGGATCGCCGATTTCCTGCACGCCCTTCTCGAGCAGCATTTTCAGGATCGAGCCGCGATTGTACGGCGTGCCGCGGATCAGGAAATTGTCGGCGGCCTCGCCCCAATATTGC
>DATGJS010000263.1:0-11253 GCA_035295025.1 Bradyrhizobium sp. | reverse complement strand
CGTGCTCCATCGCGAGCCACCCACTTTCACGAACTTCGGAAAGTCATGGGCTACTCACAAACCTATTGATTCTCGTACCGCTTTATCGATCTGAAGTCCCTGAGCGAATTCGCCGCCCGCGGTGCAGGGACTTCAGATCGGCGGTACTAGAGCATGATCCGGAAAAGTGTGAAGCGGTTTTCCGAAAAGATCATGCGCAATCAAAGAATTAAAGCGCGATGACGATTCAACCAAATCTCATCGCGCTTTAGTGTGGCTTTGGTTCAAAAGTCCGTATAACGAACGCGCGGCATCAATGATGCGGACTTTTGAACCGCCACACTGGCCGGTCTGGTTGCCTCGCATCTCGCCGCTTAACGCTGCGGACCAGCCCATCTTCCGCGCGTCTTGACAGCCATAACTGATTCCGCCGAGCATGGACGCAATCAAGAACGTCTCGGGAGGAATGCGATGCGCCACGGGTTTTCGCGGTTTTCTTTTTTGCTTTCGCTCATTTGTCTTGCGGCAAGCCCTTTGGCCGGTGCGCAAGCGCGTGAGATGAAGCTCGAAACCACCGACACCATGATCCCGTCGGGGGATTCCGGCATACAATTATTCGTGCGCAACAAGCATATCGCGGGACGCGAAACCTCATCCGACAAGATTCTGCTGTTTGTTCATGGGGCGACTTATCCGGCGGAGACCGCCTTCGATCTACCGATCCAAGGCGTGTCGATGATGGATTTGATCGCCGCGCGCGGTTACGACGTCTATCTCGTCGATGTCAGGGGTTATGGACGTTCGACCCGGCCGGCCGAAATGAGCCAGCCGCCGGAAGCCAACAAACCGATCGTCTCCACCGAGGTCGCCGCGCATGATCTCGGCGCCGCCGTCGATTACATCCTGCACAAGCGCAAGGTGGCCAAAATCAACCTGATGGGCTGGTCGTGGGGCACTTCGATCGCCGGCTCCTATGCCAGCGGCCATAACGACAAGCTAAGCAAGCTCGTGCTTTACGCGCCGCAATGGATTCGCAACGAATCCGCGCCCGCGCTGACGGCCACGCAGACGCTTGGTGCCTACCGGCTGGTGTCCAAGGATGCGGCGAAGGCGCGTTGGCTGAAAGATGTGCCGGAAAATAAGCAGGCCGATCTGATCCCGCCCGGCGTCTTTGAGGCCTGGGCGGCCGCGACCTGGGCGACCGATCCCGAATCCTCGAAACAGAATCCACCGATGCTGCGCGCGCCCAATGGCGTGATCGAAGATTCGCGAAATTATTGGAGCGCCGGCAAGGCGCAGTACGACCCCGGCAAGATCACGGTGCCGACACTTTTGTTGCACGCCGAATGGGACGCCGATCTCCCGAGTTATCAGGCGCAAGCTTATTTCGCGCAATTGAAGAATACGCCTTACAAACGGCTGATCGAACTTTCGGAAGGCACGCACACGGTGATGCTGGAAAAAAACCGCATGCAGTTCTTCCATGAGCTGATGGGATTCCTCGACGAGGAAAAACCGTTGGCCTTGAAATAAAACCCTTGGTCTTGAAATAAAGGGTCGGGCGATTACAGCCGCCGCAGCGCGACCGTCTCCACCACATGGTCGGCGCCTTTTTTGAGGATGAGAGTCGCGCGCGGCCGCGTCGGCAGGATATTGTCTTCGAGATTGGCGCGGTTGGTGCGTTCCCAGATCGCGATCGCGGTCGCGGTGGCTTCATCGTCGGAAAGCAGCGCATAACGGTGGAAATAAGATCGCGGATCGTGGAAGGCGGTGTCGCGAAGGGTGAGAAACCGCTGAACATACCAGTCGCGCAACACCGGCTCCTCGGCATCGATATAGACCGAGAAGTCAAAGAAGTCGGAGACCACCGGCACCGCCTTGCCGTCGCGCGGCAGCCGGCCGGTTTGGAGCACGTTGACGCCTTCGACGATCAGGATGTCCGGCCGGTCGATTTCGATCCATTCATTGGGAATGACGTCATAGGTCAAATGCGAATAGACCGGCGCGCGCACCCGCTCCCGTCCAGCCTTGATGTCGCTGAGGAACGACAACAAGGTCGGCAGGTCGTAGCTTTCCGGGAAGCCCTTCTTCTGCATCAAGCCTTGCCGCTCCAGCACCGCGTTCGGAAACAAAAATCCGTCGGTCGTCACCAGATCGACCTTCGGTCGCGGCGACCATCGCGCCAACAGCGCCTGCAACACGCGCGCGGTGGTCGATTTACCCACCGCGACGGAACCGGCCACGCCGATGATGTAGGGCATCTTGCGATCTTGAATGCCGAGGAAACGCCGCTGCGCCACATAGAGCCGCTGCATGGCATCGACATAGATCGACAACAGCCGCGACAGCGGCAGATAGATTTCCTCGACCTCCCTAAGATCGAGCCGGTCATGCATCGAGCGCAGGCGGGTGATTTCGCCGGCTTCGAGCGTCATCGGCGCGTCTTCGCGCAGGCGCGCCCACTGCTCCCGGGAGAATATCCGGTAAGGATTATATTGCTGGTCCGGGGCCCTGATATCCATCACGCCGCCTCTTTAATCCCGCTTGCGCGCGGCTTTCTCCTCAAGCCCGGACATGCCCGTTCGTTGCCCCAAGGCCGCTTCGACTTCCTCAAGCCTCACGCCGCGCGACTTCAACAGCACCAACAGATGAAACAGCACGTCCGCACTTTCCGCGATCAGATGCTCGCGATTATTGCCGATGGCGGCGATGACGGTCTCCACCGCTTCCTCGCCGAACTTCTTGGCGCAATGTTCCGTGCCTTTGTCCAGGAGCTTATTTGTATAGGAGGCCTCTCCGCCCGAGGCCGCGCGGGCATCGATGATCTTGACGAGATCGGAAAGCGAAAAACACGACATCACGGCAAACTCAACTTCAAACTTTCATGCGCCCGACAAGGAGCGCCAATGACGCCTTTAAATGTAGCACTTATGTCCCAACGAGTCGTTAGGGATCGAGCCGCATCGGCAAGCCTGAGCGGATCATGTGCTCCTTGGCCTCGCGTATGGTAAATTCGCCGAAATGAAAGATGGAGGCGGCCAGAACGGCGGTCGCGTGTCCCTCGCGGATGCCCGCCACCAAATGATCGAGATTGCCGACCCCGCCGGAGGCAATCACCGGAACGGCGACGCTGTCGGCAATGGCACGGGTGAGCGGCAGGTCAAAACCCTGCCGCGTGCCGTCCCGGTCCATCGAGGTCAAAAGGATTTCGCCGGCCCCGAGCGACACCACTTCGCTCGCATATTCGATGGCGTCGATCCCGGTGGAATTGCGGCCACCATGGGTGAAAATCTCCCAGCGCTCCGATCCGCCCGCGCGTTTCACCCGCTTGGCGTCGATCGCGACCACGATACATTGATCGCCGAATTTCTCGGCCGCCTCTTTCACAAATTCGCGGCGGCTGACCGCGGCCGAATTGATCGAGACCTTATCGGCGCCGGCGCGCAACAGCGTTTTGATGTCCTCGACCGTGCGCACGCCGCCGCCGACCGTGAGCGGCATGAAACAGGCTTCCGCGGTCCGCCGCACCACGTCCAACATGATGCCGCGATTTTCATGGGTGGCGGTGATGTCGAGAAAGCAAAGCTCGTCGGCGCCCGCCGCGTCATAGGCAATGGCCGCCTCCACGGGATCGCCCGCGTCGCGCAAATCGACGAAATTGACGCCCTTCACCACGCGTCCGTCTTTGACGTCGAGACAGGGAATCACACGAACCTTGAACATGACGGCTTCCGGCTGTTTTCTACTTGCATATCATGCGCGAGATCATCGCACGGCGGCTCGAATCAGTGTCAGCGCGGCGACGGGATCAAGACGTCCATCATAAAGCGCGCGCCCGGCAATCGCGCCGGCAAGCTTTCCGGCTCGCGGCGCGAGCAACGCCTTGACGTCTTCGATGGACGCAAGCCCCCCCGAGGCGATGACGGGAATAGCGATGCGATCCGCCAGCGCGATCGTGGCTTCGAGATTGAGGCCCTTCAACAAGCCGTCGCGCGCGATGTCAGTAAAGATGATCGCGGCGACGCCGGCATCTTCGAATCGCCGCGCGATCTCAAGCGCGGTCACTTCCGATGTTTCGGCCCAACCTTCGACCGCGACCTTGCCGTCGCGCGCATCGAGACCGACGGCCACCCGGCCGGGAAATTTCCTGGCGGCGCTTTTGACAAACTCCGGATCGCGCACGGCGGCCGTACCGATAATCACCCGCCTCACACCCTTGGCAAGCCAGGCTTCGACCGTCTTCAGATCGCGGATGCCGCCGCCGAGCTGTACCGGCATGGCGATCTTGGCGAGCATCGCTTCCACGGCGCGCGCGTTCACCGGTTTTCCGGCAAAGGCGCCGTCCAGATCGACCACATGCAGATATTCGAACCCCTGCGCGGCAAAGCTCATCGCTTGGGCGGCCGGATCGAGATTGAACACGGTGGCGCGCGCCATGTCGCCCTGTTCGAGGCGCACGCATTGCCCATTCTTGAGGTCGATGGCGGGAAAGAGAATCACGGTTTCCACTTCAAGAAATTCGAGATGAGGGCGAGCCCAAAGCGCTGGCTCTTTTCCGGATGGAATTGCGTGCCGATGGCGGTGTCCCGGCCGACGATCGCCGTGATGGGTCCGCCATAATCGGCGCGCGCCAGCACATCCACTTCATGGACGGCGTTGAGATGATAGGAATGAACGAAATAAGCATGACGGCCTTTGGGGCCGAGCGGCAAACGCTCGATCACCGCATGTTCCCGGACCAGGTCGAGCGTGTTCCATCCCATATGTGGGATTTTCAAAGCCTCGTCGCGCGGCGCAATTTTTTCGACATCGCCGGCGATCCAGTTGAAGCCATCGGTCGTGACGTGCTCCTTGCCGCGCGTCGCCATCAATTGCATGCCGACGCAAATGCCGAAGAACGGCCGCGCCTTATGCCGCACGGCTTCCGTCAGCGCCTCGATCATGCCGTCCAGCGCGGCGAGGCCGGCGCGGCAATCGGCGAACGCCCCAACACCGGGCAACACGATGCGGTCGGCGCGAAAGACCGTATCGGGATCGCGCGTCACCATTATTTTTTCCGGCACATCCAGGCCCCGGCTGGCCCGTTCGAAGGCCTTGGCGGCGGAATGCAAATTGCCGGAACCGTAATCGATGATCGCGACGCTCAACGCGGGGCTCCCGGCTCGGGAAATAGCCCGATGATCTCGTCCCGCGGCGATGCCGGCGGCCGCGAAAAACCTTGGCCCGGAACATCCCGCGTCGGCGGGGGTTCGCCGCGATCGACGGCCGGCTGGTCGTTCCCCTCGCGTTGTTTGGCGCTCCAGCGATCGAAAAAGCGGCGTTCGGCCGCTTCCTCATCGTCGGCGACGACAATGTCGAGCTGCCGCCATTTGCGCCGCGACAAGCTCCAGCGCTTGAAGCTTGCCGCCTCAAATCCCAACAGCAAGGCGACCAGCCCTTTGACCGCAAGAAGCACAGCCATTTGGTTCACGCCAAGCTTGACCATCACAAGGGTGATCCCCGCCAACAATGCGATCCAGCCGATCGCCGCCAACCAGAGACGATGCCAAGCCAGCCACAACACACCGAAAACGGCGGCCCAGAAATGAAAGCCGTCGCGAATAAACGTAAAGCGATCGGTCGCGCGAAAATCCAGGTTGCTGGTCACGGGGGCATGAACTGTATAGACCGGCATTTGCTGCCCTTCCGAAATTCGTCACTCGTCGGCGTGAGGCAAACGATCAGCCGCCGAGTTGACCCTTGGTGGAGGGCACCTCACCCACGGCGCGCGGATCGATCGCGACCGCGCTCCGCAGCGCTCTCGCCAAACCCTTGAAACAGGATTCGGCGATATGGTGGCTGTTCTCGCCATATAAGGTTTCGACATGCAAAGTCACGCCGGCATTGATCGCGAAAGCGTTGAACCACTCACGCACCAATTCGGTGTCGAATTGACCGACCTTGTCGCGCGGAAACTCGACCTTGAAAACCAGCACCGGCCGGCCGGAAATATCGATCACAACCCGCGACAAGGTCTCGTCCATCGGCATGTGAACGCTGGCATAGCGGGTGATGCCGGCCATGGTCCCCAACGCCTGCTTTACCGCCTGCCCCAGCGCAATGCCGACATCTTCGGTCGTGTGATGGTGGTCGATGTGAAGATCGCCAACGGCTTTCACGGCAATATCGATCCGGGAATGGCGCGCCAGGAGGTCGAGCATATGGTCGAAAAAGCCGATTCCGGTCGCGACATTGGAGACGCCTGTGCCATCGAGATTAACCGTCACCTCGATGTCGGTTTCCTTGGTCTTGCGCTTGATGGTGGCACTGCGCATGAAAATACTTCCTAAAAGGCCAACCCCTTGGCCGAAAACGCGGTTCTTTTAACAGGCCGCCCCAAGCTTCGCTACTGTGGGGACCGGTTTTAACGGCCTAACTTTCCGCCTATGGTGACCGAATCCGCCCCTTTCCGCCGACCGCCGCTGACATCCTTAAAGGCCGCATGTTGTAACCGCGCGGGCGCGCCCCTAAATCTGGCGGGAGTTTAAGAGGGATTGCATGCATTCTTCAGCCCAACAAACGCCGGTTTGGCACGGCACCACCATTTTGACGGTCCGCAAGGGCGGCAAGGTGGTGATCGGCGGCGACGGTCAGGTCTCGATCGGACAGACCGTGATCAAATCCAACGCCAAAAAAGTCCGTAAGCTCGGCAAGGGCGACGTGATCGGTGGCTTTGCGGGGGCGACCGCCGATGCTTTTACGCTGTTTGAGCGGCTGGAAAGCAAACTCGAACAATATCCCGGACAATTGACCCGCGCCGCTGTTGAACTCGCCAAGGACTGGCGCACCGATCGCTATTTGAGGCGGCTCGAAGCCATGATGATTGTCGCCGACAAGGATGTGTCCCTGGTTCTGACCGGCACCGGCGACGTTCTGGAGCCAGAAGCCGGCGTGATGGCGATCGGCTCCGGGGGAAATTATGCACTCGCCGCGGCGCGCGCGCTCATCGAGACCGACAAGGATGCCGAAACCATCGTGCGGCGCTCACTGGATATTGCGGCCGATATTTGCGTCTACACCAACCGCAACGTCACCATCGAGACACTGCAAGCGGGTTGAGAAAATGCATTGACCGCCACCAGACGTTGGATCGGCCAACGTCAATGGACGAATCAAGAGTCACGACGCCGCTTGTTCTTGCGTCAATTTGGACCTAGCTAGAAACGATGACCGACTTTTCCCCCCGCGAAATCGTCTCCGAACTCGACCGTTTTATCATTGGCCAGGCCGACGCCAAACGCGCGGTTTCCATCGCGTTGCGCAACCGTTGGCGTCGCCAACAACTCACCGACGGTCTGCGCGAGGAAGTGCTGCCCAAGAACATTCTCATGATCGGGCCGACAGGCGTGGGCAAAACGGAAATCGCGCGGCGGCTGGCGAAACTTGCGGGCGCTCCTTTTATCAAGGTCGAAGCCACGAAATTCACCGAGGTCGGTTACGTCGGCCGCGACGTTGAACAGATCGTCCGCGACCTCGTCGAAGTCGCGATCGCGCAAATCCGCGAACGCAAGCGCAAGGACGTGCAAGCCCGCGCGCAACTCGCCGCCGAAGAGCGCGTGCTCGACGCGCTGGTCGGCGCCAATTCAAGTGCCGCGACACGGGATTCGTTTCGCAAAAAACTGCGGGCCGGCGAACTCAACGACAAGGACATCGAGATCGAGACGCAATCCTCAGGGGGACTGCCGATGTTCGAAATTCCGGGAATGCCGGGCGCGCAGATGGGCGCGATTTCGATCGGCGATATTTTCGGCAAGCTCGGCGGCCGCACCAAGACACGCCGTCTGACGGTCGAAAGCTCCCATGAGGTTCTTGTCAATGAGGAGTCCGACAAGCTTCTGGACAATGACCAACTGGTGCAGGAAGCAATCGCCGCGGTGGAAAACAACGGCATCGTCTTCCTCGATGAGATCGACAAGATTTGCGTGCGCGATGGCCGCGTGGGCGGCGATGTCTCGCGCGAAGGCGTCCAACGCGATTTGTTGCCGTTGATCGAGGGCACGACGGTTTCGACCAAGCATGGCGCGGTCAAAACCGACCATATCCTGTTCATCGCCTCCGGGGCGTTTCATATCGCCAAACCATCGGACCTGTTGCCGGAATTGCAAGGGCGCTTGCCGATTCGCGTCGAGCTCGATGCGCTCACACGCGACGACATGCGTCGCATCCTGACCGAGCCGGAGGCTTCGCTGATCAAACAATATGTGGCCTTGATCCGGACCGAAGGCGTCACGCTCGAAATCACCGATAGCGCGATCGATGCGCTCGCCGACATCGCGGTGGCCGTCAATTCAACGGTGGAAAATATCGGCGCTCGGCGCCTGCAAACCGTCATGGAGCGCGTGCTGGACGAGATTTCCTTTGCCGCGCCCGACCGTCACGGCGAGACGGTACGGATCGATGCCGAATATGTTCAAAAACATGTCGGTGATCTCGCCAAAAACACCGATTTGAGCCGGTTCATTTTGTAACCGTATATTAGGGTCGTTGTCTCCGCGAAGGCGGGGACCCATATGTGGACGGCACCCGCTTTGGCGCAATACCAACATGCGTGGCAAAACCCCTGGCGGCTGATGATCGCGATCAATTTCGCGGTCTTGGTCGGGGTTTTCGCCCACAAAATGACGCTGCCGCCTTACGTCCCCTACATCCACCTGCTGGTCGATTATCATTTTGGTTTTGTCAAACGTGCGCTCATTGGCGCGGCGGTCTCGCTGTTCAGCCTGGAGGTGCCGGTATGGCTGGTGTTTGCGCTTGGCGGCGCGATTTGGCTCATCACCGCATTGCTGTTCGTCAAACTGTTTCGGCGAACCTTCGGCCTCAATAAAGATCATACACCCCTGTTCGTATTCATGGCGGGGTCGCCATTCTTTCTGAAGAATTTCATGCACACGCTCGGGCATTTCGACATCTATGGCTGCCTGTTTGCGATCGTGCTTTTGCTTCTGCCGGCGCAATCGATCGGTTTTTTGCTGCTGGCCGTGCTGTTATCGATCGTTTTGATCCTGATCCATCATATTCATTTGCTGATGTATGTGCCGACCATCCTCGTGATCGTGGTGCTCCGGCATTATCTGGCCACCGGAATTCATCGGATGAATCTTGCGGCGGGCTTGGCCTCCCTGCTCACGCTCAGTGTCCTTTTCATTGCCTTGCAGTTTTGGGGCACGATGCCAATTCCGGAAGCCGAGTTTGTAGATTATCTCAAGACTCGCATGGTTGATCCAAGTCGCCTCGATCTCCTGAGTTTTTCCTACATCTGGTATCAGCCCTTACTTAAGGAAATCGCCGATACCTGGACGCGCCTGCCATCCAATATTCTTGGCGTGCCGGTTTTTGCAGCTCTGATCTGGCTGCATTCTCCGCTTTGGCGGTATTTCGCCGCTCTGATCGAAGCACTCGCGAATGTCACTCATCGTCGGATCGTCATCGCTGGCCTTATTGGCGTGAGCGCGGCCTACCTGATCATGTTTGCGATCGTGTTCGATTATTCGCGCTGGGTTTCGAACTGGATGGTGTGCCTGTTTCTGATTCTGCACGCGGTCAAGCAGTTGCCGGCCACGCAGGCCGTGCCGCCGATCTCAAGCGATGATCGAAAAACATCCATTTTCGGCTGGTGTGTGACGCTGATCCCGCGGGTCGGGATCATTCGGCCGTTTTGAGTCTCGATCGCCTGATGCGCACATAAAGCGCGCCGGCGCCGCCATGGCCGATATGGGCTTCCTCGAATCCGATCACTAAGCTGCGAAATTCCGCTTGGCTCAGCCATTGCGGCACTTGGCGGCGAAGCACCCCGCGCTCGGATTCGGCGCCGATCTTGCCCTTGCCGGTAATGACAAGCACGAAGGTCAGGCCCTCCCCATGCGCCCGGTACAGAAAGTCCGACAGCGCGCGGTGCGCCCGCGTCTGGGTCATACCGTGAAGATCGATACGCGCTTCGATCTCCTTGCGCCCGCGCGACAATTGCAACCGCTCGCGGCGTCCCAATGGCGCCAGCGGCGGCGCAGGTTTCGCAACCGGGATTAATCTGGGTTGAACGATGGCCTTGGCGACGGGGCACGTTTCCGTTTTCGGCAAAACCTCGGGCTTTGCCGCTCGGTGCTTCCTTTGCAACGGCTTGGCCTGCTTGGCGACGCTCTCCCACAATGCGAGTTCCTCTTCGCTCAAGATACGTTTGCGGCGCGGCGGGTCTAATAGTTGCGGAATCGAGATTCGAGGCGGACGTTTCATGGTCTATCAGCGGTCATGATGGGTGCGGCGATGACGTAATGATTCACTTGCCGGTCGGGCTTCCGGCAGCGGGATCTTTTCGGCACTCGTCTGCGAGGTGGCGGTCCTATCTTTTGCCGCCGCCGAAATTTCAGCCGGTTCTACGCCGCTATTCGGCTCCTTCGATGGGTCCTTCGGGGAATTGGTCTCGGGGAAAAGCTTGGCGATTTTCTCCGAAGGCCGCGGGTCCGGCAACGGCATTTCGCGGCCGTGAGCGACAGGATCGAGGCTCTTTGGGATCAGCATGACAAAGCGCATGTTGTGGCGAAAACGGCCGGAGATGCGGCCCGCATCGGCGCCGGCCCCGTAATAAATGTCGGCGCGCGCAGGCCCTGTGATCGCCGAACCCGTGTCCTGCGCAACCATCAGCCTGCGAAAGGGCGTCTTCGATTGCTCCGATTCGATCGGCAATTCGCCTTCGATAAAGAACGGCGTGCCATAGACGTGGAGAGACTTATCGACCGCGATCGATCGCCCCGGCGTCAGCGGCACGCCTTGCGCGCCCATGGGTTCATCCTTGTCGGAAAGTTTTACTTCGCGAAAAAATACATAGGCCCGATTTTGCCGCCGGACTTCCTTGGCCTCATCCGGGTTTTGATCCATCCATTCCCTGATTTTCTGCATCGACATCTGTTCCTTTGGAATGATGCCGCGGTCGATCAGGATGCGGCCGACCGCCACATAAGGATAGCCGTTATGCGCATCGTAATTGATGCGAATGGTCGAGCCGTCCTCAAGACGAATCCGGGCCGAGCCCTGAATCTGCGCGAACAGAAGATCGGTCGGATCCTTGACCCAGCAGATTTCAAGGCCACGGCCTGCGATTGCGCCGTCTTCGATCTCGCTCCGGTCGTAATAAGGCACGAGCTTGCGGCGCCCGATTTTACGAAATACCTGGCCCTTGTTGGGAAGGCTCGCCGCCTCCTGTCCAAATCCCCGGACAAACAGATTGGAAGGGCGGCGATAGAC
>DATGJS010000262.1:0-2108 GCA_035295025.1 Bradyrhizobium sp. | reverse complement strand
AGGCCGGTCAGGCCGGTCTCGAGCGAACGCAGCGCCTTTTGCAGCGATTCCGAAAAATTGCGGCCGACCGCCATCGCTTCGCCCACGGACTTCATCGACGTCGTCAGCACGGGGTCGGCGCCCGGGAATTTTTCGAAGGTGAAGCGCGGGATCTTGGTGACGACATAATCGATCGTCGGCTCGAAGGAAGCCGGTGTGGCGCCGCCGGTGATGTCGTTGGCGATCTCATCCAGCGTATAGCCGACGGCGAGTTTGGCGGCGACCTTGGCGATCGGAAAGCCGGTGGCTTTCGAGGCCAGCGCGGAAGAACGCGACACGCGCGGGTTCATTTCGATGACCACCATGCGGCCATCGGCCGGATTGACGCCGAACTGCACGTTGGAGCCGCCGGTCTCCACGCCGATTTCGCGCAACACCGCGAGCGAGGCGTCGCGCATGATCTGATATTCTTTGTCGGTGAGCGTCAAAGCCGGCGCGACCGTGATTGAATCGCCGGTGTGCACGCCCATCGGGTCGAGATTTTCGATCGAGCAGACGATGATGCAATTGTCGTTTTTGTCGCGCACCACCTCCATCTCGAACTCTTTCCACCCCAGTACGGATTCTTCGATCAGAACCTCGTTGGTTGGGGAAGCGTCGAGCCCCCGCTCGATGATGTCGATGAATTCTTCCTTATTGTAGGCGATGCCGCCGCCGGTGCCGCCCATGGTGAAGGAGGGGCGGATGATCGCGGGCAGGCCGATCTCGGACAGCGCCATCAGCGCTTCGGCGAGCGCCTGCTGCTGGTAGCGTTTGCGCCGCTCATTCTCGCCGAGCGTCCATTGCCGCTCGAATTCCTCCAACGCTTGGCCCGAGAGCTGGTCGCGATCGGCGAGATATTTGTCGCGGTCGGATTTCTTCAGGGAAGAGGCGTTGGCCAGCCGCGATTTCGGCGTCTGCAGTCCGATCTTCTCCATGGCGTTGCGGAAAAGCTGACGGTCCTCGGCCTTGTCGATCGCGTCCGCCGTCGCGCCGATCATCTCGACGTCGAATTTGGAAAGCGTGCCCTGCCGGCGCAGCGAGAGCGCGCAGTTCAGCGCGGTTTGTCCGCCCATGGTGGGCAATAGCGCGAAGCCGCCGGGAACGACGTGGCGTTCCTTCTCGATGATCTTGGCGACGATCTCCGGTGTGATCGGTTCGATATAGGTTGCGTCCGCCAATTCCGGGTCGGTCATGATCGTCGCCGGATTGGAATTGACCAGGACGATGCGATAGCCCTCTTCCTTCAGCGTCTTTACCGCCTGGGTTCCCGAATAATCGAACTCGCAGGCCTGGCCGATCACGATGGGGCCGGCGCCGATGATCAGGATGGTGGAGATGTCGGTTCTTTTGGGCATCAAATCTCGCGGGGAAACAGGCACAAAAAAAGGGCGCGCTGGCCGCGCGTCCCTTTAAACACTGCGTGAGGCAGGCCCTCGCGCGCGAGGCGTCTTTAGACCAGATTCCGTAAGTGCGAAACCCCTTAAAACAGCCCATCAACCGGCATTTTCGCGGGCTTCTGCTTGTGAAGGTGCGGTGTCGCCCCTCCGTCTAAGCTTTTGCTTGGCTCAAGCTACGCTGGACACGCTTTGCCCGCCGGTCCGACGTTGCTGCGGCACGCGTAGCCCGTCAGGGCGAAGCGTGGAGGCCCGGCCTGGATTTGAACCAGGATAAAGAGCGATGCACTGCTCTCGCGTCGACGCGTTCCGCCACCGGGCCGCGCCCATCCTGACCCATCATCCCTGTTCGGGCCACCGCTTGATGGGGTTAACCCTACCGGCCGTTGGCCTCGGTCATCGCCGGCCGCGCGACGAAGGTCATCCGCGACCGATTGTGGCCGATATTGACCGGCGCGCGGGAGGCCATGAAGCCGCTTTTCGCCAGTTTGGCGATCATCTCAGTTTCGCTATAGCGCTGTAACCCGACGCGGCTGCGCAACTGGCGGTAATCCGACAACGCGGTCGAGATCAGCCCGATCAGCGCGTCGCGCAGAAAGCCGTGAGCCGAGGCAAAACGCACCAGCGCCATCACGTCTCTCGCCATGCCGATTTCGGGGCGCAGCACGTCGCCCATGACCAGCCGCCCGGGCG
>DATGJS010000261.1:0-2840 GCA_035295025.1 Bradyrhizobium sp. | reverse complement strand
ACGCGGACCAAGCCGTCGGGCACTTGCCGGTACCCTTCGAGCTTGGTCGTATGCGCGATCAGAATGCGACGATGAAAGATATAAAGAACGGGTTCGTCCTCCAACGTGACCTTGGTCAGCTTTTGGTAGATCGCCTTGCGTTGCGCCATGTCCGTGATCAGACGCGCGTCGTCGAGCAATTTGTCGGCCTCGGGGTTGGCCCATGCGCTGTTATTTTGCGGCGCGTTGCTGTGCAGGAAAACATAGGCGTTGCCGTCGGGGTCGATGCGCCCGCTCCAGGCCAGCAGGTAAGCTTGGTACTCGCCGACCTCCGCCTGCTTCAACGAAGTAGCAAATTCAGTGAGCCGGATTTTGAGATCGAAGCCCGCTTCAGCGGCCATCGACTGAATCACTTGCGCCACGGCCTCGGTCTCCGCGCCTTTCGGCACCATGAAATCGACCGAAATGGGCAAGGTTACGCCGGCTTCCTTCAATAGTGCCTTGGCTTTGGCGATATCGCGCGGTGGAACCGGAAACGCCTTCTGGTAATAGGGATGCTCGGGATTGACCCATTGATTGCCGGGGACGAATTCGCCGTTGAAGACGACTTGGTTGATGGCTTCGCGGTCGATCGAGAGGTCGAGGGCTTGGCGCACCTTGGCCGATTGGCTGAGCGGCCCCTTGGCCTTGTCCTGGCCGATGTTCAAGGTAACCCCTTGATAGCCGAGTTCGACGGCGGTCGATAATTTCAGCCTTGAATCGGTTTGGACCGCCTTGATGTCGGTGGCGAGCAGGCGTTCGATCAGATCGAGCCCGCCGGATTTGAGATTGGCGAGCCGCACCGTAGCATCGACGATCGGCAAATACACGATGCGATCGATAAAGATATTGTCCTTGTTCCAGTAATCGACGAATTTCTCGAAGACGATGCGGTCTTGCTGCACGCGTTCGACGAATTTGTAAGGGCCCGCGCAAACCGGATGCAATCCGAACTTGTCGCCGGCCTCCTTGGCGGCCTTGGGCGAGACCATCATGCCGGAGCGATCGGTGAGCTGTGCGATCAGCGGCGAATAAGGCGTCTTCAACACCAGCTTGACGGTGAGGGGATCGACGACATCGACATGGTCGAGCGCGGCCAGTTCCGGTTTGCGGAACGAGCCGGTCATGGTGAGGTGGCGATCGAGCGAGAATTTGGCGGCTTCCGCGTTGAACGGCTCGCCGTCATGGAATTTGACGCCCGGCCGCAGCCTGATGGTCACTTCCTTGCCGTCGGCGGAAGTCTCATGCGACAGCGCGAGCTGCGGCAGGATGTTGAGCTTTTCGTCGATGTCGAACAGTTTGTCGCAAAGAGACGCAAACACGATGCGCCCGACATAGGTGCGTGCCGCGGAAGGGTCCAGGACATCAGGATCTTCCGCAAGGCCGATGCGTAGTGTGGTCTGGGCGTGCGCAATTGGCCCAAAAGAGAGCCACAGGGCGGCTGCGATGGTCGCCAAACGCAAAATCTTCATCGGCTGGGTCTCCCTCTATGTCATGATGCGGCGGGTGAGGCGGCGCTGAGAGTATCAACCCCGGCGGCCGTCTTCACGTCCTCCTTGCGGCCGAACGCCGCGACCAATCGCTCCAGCGCAGGCGAGAATGCTCCGTCTTGCGGAACGATGCCGTCCGCCGGTGGCAATTCGCCGACACGGTGGCATGCGATGAGATGTCCGGCCGCTTCCGGCAGGAGTGGCGGCACCTCGACGCGGCAGCGCTCGACCGCATGGGGGCATCGGGTGTGAAACCGGCACCCGGACGGCGGATCAATCGGGCTCGGCATCTCACCTTCCAGCACCATCCTATTTCGTTTTGCCCGTGGCTTCGGCACCGGGATCGCGGACAGCAAGGCGCGGCTATAGGGGTGCCCAGGCGAAGCGAACAGCGTCTGCGTGTCTGCGGTCTCGACGATATTGCCGAGATTCATCACCGCGATCCGGTCGGCGATGTGCTTGACCACGGCGAGGTCGTGCGAGACGAAAATATAGGCAAGGCCCAACCGGCGCTGCAAATCGCCGAGCAGATTGAGAATTTGCGAGCGGATCGAGACATCCAGCGCCGAGACCGGCTCGTCGCAGATGATCAGCTTCGGTTCCACCGCGAGCGCGCGCGCGATCGCGATGCGCTGGCGCTGTCCGCCGGAAAATTCATGAGCGTAGCGGCGCGAAAAGCGCGGCTCAAGCCCGACCAGATGCAACAATTCCTCGACGCGCTCGCGGCGACGGGCGGGCGAAACCAGCCCGTGCAGCGCCAGCGGCTCGGTGAGGATTTGGCCGATTGTCATTCGCGGGTTGAGCGAGGCATAGGGGTCCTGGAAGATGATCTGGGCGTCGCGGCGAAAGCTGCGCAAATCGTCCGCATCCATGGCCCGAAGATCGCGGCCTTGAAAGCGGATATCGCCATGATCCGGCTCGATCAGGCGCAGCACCAATCGGCTGACGGTGGATTTGCCGCAACCGGATTCGCCGACCAATGCAAGCGTCTCGCCGGCGTCGAGGCTGAAGCTGACTCCATCGACCGCCCTGACGAAAGCGGTGGGCCGCCCGAATGCCGAACGCGCCGCCACGAAATGTTTTGTCAGGTTTTTGACATCGAGCAAAAGCGTCATCGCCGCACCAGCCTTTCCAGCGGCGCGCGGATGCAACGCGTCCAATGGCCTGATGTGACCTGAGCAAGCGGTGGCGGCTTCGCCGTGCAGGCGATTTCCGCGAACGGACAGCGCGGGGCGAAGCGGCAGCCTTCGGGTGGAGCGGCCATGTTGGGAACCACGCCCTCGATGGTGGCGAGATGGGTGGTGTGATGATGCAGGCGCGGAATCGATCCGA
>DATGJS010000260.1:0-5085 GCA_035295025.1 Bradyrhizobium sp. | reverse complement strand
GAACCTGATCGGCTTGCGGGACCAGCCGAGGCGGGGTAGGACGGTTTCATGCCCCGTATCGCGCTTTACCCAGGTTCATTCGATCCCGTCACCAACGGCCATCTGGACGTGGTCCGGCAGGCCGTCGGCCTATGCGACCGCTTGGTGGTCGCGATCGGGGTTCATCCGGGAAAAGCACCATTGTTTTCGGTGGAGGAACGCCTGGCGATGATCCGTGAGGTGTTCGAGCCGGTTTCGGCAGCGGCGGGATGCGCGTTCGACTGCACGACATTCGACGACCTCACGGTAACGGCCGCCAAACGCGCCAATGCGACCATTCTGATCCGGGGTTTGCGGGACGGCACCGATCTCGACTACGAAATGCAGATCGCCGGCATGAACGAGACCATGGCGCCCGCGGTTCAAACCATTTTCCTGCCCGCATCCCCCACCGTTCGCCCGATCACCGCCACACTGGTGCGCCAGATCGCCAGCATGGGCGGCGACGTCTCGAACTTCGTGCCCAAGGCAGTGGCTAAGCGCCTCAAGGCCAAATTCGGCCGCTAACCTCTTCGTCCTCTTAAAGCTGGAGCTTTCATGATCCGAATCCTCGCCGTTTTCGTCGCACTTCTGTGCGCAGCGCCCGCGATCGCGCAATCTTTGCCGGCCGGCCTCGACAAGCAAAACGCCATCGTCATCGATACCACCAAGGGACGGATCGTCATCAAGCTGCGTAACGACATCGCCCCGCTACATGCCGAGCGTCTCAAGCAATTGGCGCGCGAGGGCTTTTACAACAACGTGCCGTTTCACCGCGTGATGGATGGTTTCATGGCGCAAACCGGCGACGGGCAGAATTTCAACGGTACCGGCGGATCGAAATACCCGAACCTGAAGCAGGAGTTTTCCAAGGTTCACTTCGCGCGCGGCATTGTCGGCATGGCACGGCGGGGCGATAGCGTGGATTCCGCCAATTCGCAATTCTTCATCATGTTCGCCGATGGCGCACCGCTCGACGGCCAATACACCGTGATCGGCGAAGTGGTGCAGGGCATGGAGGTTGTCGACAAGCTGAAGAAGGCGCCGCCGGGATCGCAAGGCGGCGCGGTGAGCGATCCCGACAAGATGGTGAAGGTTCAGGTCGCCACCGATATCAAGTGATTTGGTGACGAAACTGACGCGCCATTGGTTCTTGAGCTATCGGTCCTTGATATGCGCCGTGGGGTTTTGGCTCGTTGGGCCGATCCCCACCTCCGCGCAACCGGCGCAGGTGAACAGCATTGCCGACGTCTTTGCGCGGCTCCGGACGTGCTGGCGTCCGCCTGATGCCGCGTCCGCCCAGCCCGATATCCTCATTACCGTCATCGTCAGTTTCACCCGGACCGGCGAGATTTTAGGCCGGCCCCGCGTGACCTATGAATCGGAACAAGCCGACGATAACGATCGTTTATTGTACCGGATCGCCGCCATGGAGGCGTTGCAGCGCTGCACGCCAATGCCATTTACAGAGAGCATGGGCGGCGCGGTTGCCGGCCGTCCCTTTGCCGTCCAATTTCACAACCGAAAAATTCCTCCAACCGAGAAAAGAGCATGGCTGATACCGAAAATACTTTGATCCTCGAAACCACACAGGGGTCCGTCACC
This sequence comes from Bradyrhizobium sp., assembly GCA_035295025.1. Classification (GTDB taxonomy): domain Bacteria; phylum Pseudomonadota; class Alphaproteobacteria; order Rhizobiales; family Xanthobacteraceae; genus Bradyrhizobium. The sequence continues at coordinate 3,462 of DATGJS010000260.1, read as the reverse complement.
ATCGAAATGCGCCCTGATCTGGCGCCCAATCATGTCGCGCGGATCAAGGAATTGGTGCGTGAAGGATTTTACGATGGCATCGTGTTCCACCGCGTGATCGAAGGTTTCATGGCACAGACCGGCTGTCCCCACGGCATTGGCACCGGCGGCTCCGGCAAGAAGTTGAAGGCCGAGTTCAATAAAGAGCCGCATGTGCGCGGTACCACTTCTATGGCGCGCGCCGCCGATCCGGATTCGGGCGATAGCCAATTCTTCATCTGTTTCGACGACGCGCCTTTCCTGAACAAGCAATACACCGTGTGGGGTCAAGTCATCTCGGGCATGGAGAATGTCGACAAGATCAAGCGCGGTGAGCCGGTGGAAGATCCCGACAAGATCGTCAAGGCGCATATGGCGCTGGATGCGGCGTAATATCGCCGGTTACGCCCGCGATATGCGAATGATGTGTGGCGAATAGCGAAGGGTCTATTCGCGCCTATTCGCCACTCCTATTCGCCATTCGCCCAGTCAATCCCATGCGCACCGACCTCTTTGACTTTGAATTGCCCAATGATCGGATCGCGCTGCGTCCTGCGGATCCCAGGGATTCCGCGCGTATGTTGGTGGTCGAGCCCGCCGCGGCGTTATACGACCGCGTCGTTTCCGATCTTCCACAATGGCTGAAGCCGGGCGATCAGCTCGTCGTCAACGACACCAAGGTGATCTCAGCGCAGCTCAAAGGCCGGCGCATCGGCCGTGAAACCGAACCGAAAATAGACGCGACACTGATCAAACGCCTTGACGGTTCGCGTTGGCAGGCGCTGGTCAAGCCCGCCAAGAAGCTTTCTCGGGGCGATGTGGTTCGCTTCGGCCATGAGGGCAGGGTGTGCCTTCTCGGTCATCTCGATGCGGAAGTCGAAAGTAAAGACGACGACGGCGCGGTGACGCTGTCGTTTTCGTTCCATGGACCGGCGCTCGATTCCGCGATTGCCGATCTCGGCAGCCCGCCGCTGCCGCCTTATATCGCGTCGAAACGAACCCCCGACGAACGCGATACCGCCGACTATCAAACCATGTTCGCGGCGAATGAAGGCGCGGTGGCCGCGCCAACGGCGGGGCTGCATTTCACGCCCGAGCTTGAGGCCGCGTTGCGTCAGCGCGGCATCGGCATTCACCGCATCACCCTGCATGTCGGGGCCGGAACTTTTCTGCCGGTCAAGGTGGACGACACTCGTGAACACAAGATGCACGCCGAATGGGGCATGATCTCGCTCGAAGTCGCCGATGCGCTCAACGCGGCACGTAAAAGCGGCAGACGCATCATCGCGGTCGGTACCACCTCACTCCGGCTGTTGGAGAGCGCGGCCACGGAGGAGGGCGAAATACGCGCTTTCGCGGATGAAACGACGATCTTCATCACTCCCGGTTATCGCTTTCGTGCGGTCGATATTTTGCTGACGAATTTTCACTTGCCGCGCTCGACGCTCTTCATGCTGGTTTCGGCCTTTTCCGGCCTCGAAACCATGAAACGCGCCTACGCGCACGCGATTGAGCGCGGTTACCGTTTTTATTCCTATGGCGACGCTTGTTTGCTGTTTCGGTCGCCGGGCTGAGGTGTCTTTTTCGAATATCCTGTTAAACCGAGAAAACATTCCGGGTGGTTTTGCCGATTCAGGTCCGGATGGCGTCAATGACTTTCGCGCAAGCGCCGGGTTGAACAGAGCGCCCTTATTGGGCGATAAGCCGGGCATGAGCGTCCCCAATCACTTTCAACTGCTGGCGACCGACGGTGCTGCCCGAACCGGACAATTGACGACATCGCATGGCGTGGTGCGAACGCCGGCTTTCATGCCGGTTGGGACCGCCGGCGCCATGAAAGGGATGCATTGGCGCGAGGTTCGCGATGCCGGCGCCGATATCGTGCTCGGCAACACCTACCATCTGATGCTGCGGCCGGGCGCCGAGCGGATCGCCGCGCTCGGCGGCTTGCAGCATTTTACCGGCTGGAACGGCCCGATGCTGACGGATTCCGGCGGCTTCCAGGTGATGTCTTTATCGGAGCTCCGCAAGGTCAATGAGTACGCCGTGACCTTTCGCTCGCACATCGACGGCGCGATGGTGGAATTGTCGCCGGAGCGTTCGATCGACGTGCAACGGCTGCTCGGCTCGGATATTGCGATGCAGATGGATGAGTGCGTCCGCCTGCCGGCCGAGCGGGGCGATATCGAGCGCGCGATGCGGCTTTCGCTGCGCTGGGCCGAGCGCAGCAAGCGGGCGTTCGAGACCGCGCCCGACGGCGCCATGCTGTTTGGCATCGCGCAGGGCGGCGACATTCCCGAACTGCGCCAACAAAGCGCGCGCGGCCTCGTCGATATCGGCTTTCACGGCTATGCGATCGGCGGGTTGGCTGTCGGCGAGCCGCAATCGGTGATGCTTGCGATGATCGAGGCGGTGGCGCCCGTTCTTCCCGTGGAGCGTCCGCGCTATTTGATGGGGGTCGGCACGCCCGATGATATTCTCGAAGCGGTATCGCGCGGCATCGACATGTTCGATTGCGTAATGCCGACCCGTAACGGCCGCCATGGCATGGCGTTTACGCGCTTTGGCCAGAGCAATTTGCGCAACGCCCGACATGCTGACGATCCCAGGCCGCTCGATGAAACAAGTGCATGGCCTTCGACGCGCGATATTTCGCGCGCCTATCTGCATCATCTTGTCCGATCGGGCGAAACGCTGGGCGCGATGCTGCTGTCGGAAATCAATATCGCTTACTACCAACAATTGATGCGGGACATCAGGGAAGCAATTGCGCAGGGAACCTTCGCCAGCTTTCGCGAACGCACGCGTGCCGCGTGGGTGCAGGGCGATATCGCGGCGCGATAGAACTCAGTTGCAGATCAACCGCTTGAGCGAATGTTTGGTGACAAAGCCGTAGCCGCAAGTGTCGCAGGTCCAGAGATAGCTGACGACATTATCCGCCAGATAGGCGGAAGCTTCGGCGGCCACCATGGAATCCGCGCAAACCGGACACGTCGGCAGATCGCAACCACGGGGATCGGAGCTATGCGATACGGTCGATAGCACGACTTCAGCAATGGCTGGCATCGTGACCTCCTTGCGATCGGCACTTGTAGAAACATACACCGATTTGTTTGACGAAGTCGCAACACAAATGCGTTGGTTTTAAGTTATTTGGTCGGTCGCGTATTTTTGCATTGCAGCGAATTGTGGCGCGCGAATGCTTGCGTTGCGGCGCTGATGAGCACGTTAGCGCATGATCTGGACCCGAAGGGCCGCGTTAGCCAAAAATGTGCGGCGTTTTTTCTCGCGCCAAACGCCAAAGGCGTTTGTGACGTAAGATCATGTTCCGGCGGTGTGAATACGCTACGGCTGCCCCGCGAATCGTGTCACAGCGTGGTAGCTTTCCCCGCTCAAGTACAGATGGTTCCGCACCGAGTGGACTGCGCCAAGGGCGCGTATGGG
>DATGJS010000259.1:0-4339 GCA_035295025.1 Bradyrhizobium sp. | reverse complement strand
AATCCTGATCGCCCTTAAGGACATTTGCCGACATCCCGTTGCGTGGGCCTACGGAACTTCGTGCGACAGCAAAATATGTCGGGCGAATTCCGAAACGGCCGCGAGCGTTCGTTCAGGCGCCTCGCGCTGCGGTGAATGTCCGGCGGCTTGTATCATCGTCACCTCGAGCGGGCAGTAACATTCTTCCTGCGCGATCTCGATCTGGCGGATGGTCCCATATTGGTCGTCCTCGCCTTGCAGAATCGCGACCGGCACCCGGATATAGGCGAGGTATTCGCTGATATCCCAGCGGCGAAATTTCGGATCAAGCCATGCGTCGTTCCAACCGTAGAATGCATTGTCGACGTGGCGGTGCCAGCGCGCCAACTTGGTTCGCAGATCGGTGGTTTCAAAACTGCGCTTGATCGCGGCGATCGAGGTCACCGATATATCTTCGACGATGAAGTGCGGCGCGATCATCACCACGCCGCGCACGCGATGGTCGCTCGTGCCGCCGGCATAGATCGCCGCGATGGAAGCTCCGTCGGAATGGCCGAGCAGCAGGCCGCGCTTGAAGCCGATTACGTCGAGCAGCGCCGGCAAGATATCGAGCGCCTCGCGGCTCATATAATCGAGCGGACGCGGCAATGTGACCGGGCTCGAAGCGCCATAGCCGGCGCGCGAATACACCAAAACGCCGACGCCCGTGGCGGCCTGCAAGCGGTCGGGGAAATCTCCCCACAAGGCGGCCGAGCCCAACCCCTCATGCAACATCACGATGGTCGGCGCGTCGGACGACGCAGGTCCGATCATGCGGTATTCGAGATCGTGATCGCCGATATGAAGGAAGCCGGAGGGGGAGAGAGAGGTCATCGGATCACTCACTCGATCGTCATGCTCCGAAGGCGAGGCATCCAGTGCGTCGCGACGACGGGAGGGATCACTTGGCATCATCCCGCAGCTTGAACCTTTGAATCTTCCCCGTAGCGGTTTTCGGCAAGGCTTCGACCGTCTCGATCCAGCGCGGATATTTCCACGGGCCGATCTTCTGCTTGACGTGCTCTTTCAAAGCCTCGTGCAACGCCTCCGTCGAAGCGCCCGCGCGCAACACCACGAAGGCTTTCGGCTTGAGCAAGCCTTCCGCGTCGGCCTCGGGCACCACGGCGGCCTCCAACACCGCGGGATGGGTGATCAGCGCGCTCTCGACCTCGAACGGCGACACCCAAATCCCTGAGACCTTGAACATGTCGTCGCTGCGGCCGCAGAACGTGTAGCGTCCATCGGCATCTCGGACATATTTGTCGCCGGTGCGGGTCCAGTGCCCTTCGAACGTCCGGCGACTTTTGCTGCGCTGATTCCAATAACCTTCGCCGGCGGAGGGCGCATCCACCAGGAGTTCGCCGACTTCGCCATCGGCCACATCGCTGCCTGCTTCATTGACGAGCCGCATTTTGTAGCCCGGCACCGGACGTCCCGAGGAGCCATATTTGATGTCGCCGGGCGCATTCGACAGAAAGATATGCAACAGCTCGGTCGAGCCGACGCCGTCGAGAATATCGACGCCGAAGCGCGCCTTCCAGGCATGGCCGACCGATTCGGGCAAGGCTTCGCCCGCCGAGGTGCAGATCCGCAAGCGCGCGCCACAACCCTCGCGTTTGAGCGCCTCGTCGTTGAGCATCGCGGCAAACAGCGTCGGCACGCCATAGAAGACGCTGGGATTATATCGCTTCATCAGCGCAAACATCTTGGCCGGCGTCGGACGCTCGGGATTGAGAATCGTGGTGGCGCCGACCGACATCGGGAAGGTCAGCGCATTACCAAGGCCATAGGCGAAAAACAATTTCGCCGCCGATAGACACACATCGTCTTCGCGAATGCCGAGCACCTGTTTGGCGTAGGTCTCCGCGGTGGCGGCGAGATTGGCATGCAGATGCCGCACGCCTTTGGGGCTGCCAGTCGAACCCGACGAATAAAGCCAGAAGGCGGGCTCGTCGGGATGGGTTGCCACTGTAGTGAAAGCTTCGCTCTCGCCCTTGAGCTCTTCCGACAGCAATTTATGCCCGAATGCATTTTGGCCCGAGACCACGACGCATTCGAGATCGCTGATCCGCCCGACGATCTCTTTCACGACCGGATACAGCGCCTCCGACACGAACAGCACACGCGCGCGGCAATCGGCGAGCACATAGGCATATTGATCCGCCGTCAAAAGCGTATTGAGCGGCACCGGCACGATGCCGGCGCGGATCGCGCCAAGAAACACCGCCGGAAAATCCACCGTGTCGAGCATGATCATCGCCACACGCTCTTCGCGGCGAACGCCGAGCCGGCGCAGCATGTTGGCGACGCGGCGGCTCTGCCGCTGCAAATCGCCATAGGTCAGTTCGGAAACAGTGTCGGTATAGGCGAGCTTATTGGCCCGGCCCTCATCGATGTTGCGGTCGAGCAGATAAGTCACCGCGTTGTAAGCGCCTGAAGTCTCGCTCATGCCAGATCCCTGAGAGCTCCCTCGTTGCAAGCGATGGTGCGCCGTCGCCTTGCTCGTGGGTTTTGAGAATTATAATTCATAGAAAGGCACCACGTATGCTTGCTGTCAATCCTTATCGGCATTATGATTCCTGCTACCTCGCGGGCGCGATAAACGCGCGATTCCTGAACAGAATTTGCCGCTTGTGATGCAGGAACTTCAAATGAGCGGCAGCAGCGACGCTGAATCCGGCTTTCTCGAACAATTGGGCCGGCGTGTTCGCACCATGCGCGCCCTTCGCGGCATGTCGCGCAAGGTCCTGGCAAAAGTTTCCGGCATTTCCGAACGCTATATCGCCGAACTCGAGGCTGGCCGCGGCAATGTGTCGATCATGCTGTTGCGCCGGGTCTGCAACGCTATGGGCGCCCATCTGGAAGATTTGATTCCGGCGGACGAACCGTCGCCGGATTGGGCCGTGATCCGCGATCTCCTGCGCAAGGCCACACCGGCCCAGATCGCGCGCGCGAAGGAATTTCTCGCAAGCGGCGATGCGTCGTCGCCGCAACGTATGTCGTTTGCGGGCATCGCCTTGATCGGCTTGCGCGGTGCCGGCAAATCCACGCTCGGCAAAATGCTGGCCAAGAAAATTGGCTGGAATTTCGTCGAACTCAACAAGGAGATCGAGGCGCAAAACGGCCTCTCAGTCGCCGAGATCATCGCGCTCTCAGGCCAAGAGGGCTTTCGCCGTCTGGAGCAAACGGCGCTGACGCAATTGCTCGCACGCAAAGAACTAACGGTGCTGGCGACCGGCGGCGGCATCGTCTCCGAGCCCGTGACCTTCGACCTCATCCTGTCGTCGTTTTATACAATCTGGCTGAAGGCCGAGCCGGAAGAACACATGGCGCGGGTACGCGGCCAAGGCGATTTGCGCCCGATGGCGGATGACCGCTCGGCGATGGCGGAGTTGCGCAACATTCTGGCAAGCCGCGAGCCGCTTTATGCGCGCGCTTCCACTGTGGTCGATACCGCGGGCTTAAGCGTGGACGCCGCCGCCGCGCGGCTGATCGAAGCGGCATTGCCGGTGTTGCAAAACCAAGCACGAAATACCGCTCGTGGATAAGCTCATGTCCCGGACGCGTCGCGGCACATCGCGCAGCATCCGGGGAGGCGGGATCTCGGGCCGAGCCAATAACACAATCGCTTAAATTCCGAGATAACGATGCTGCAAATCCGGCTCGGCCATCAATTGCTCCGAAGTGCCGCTCCACACGCTGCGGCCGCGCTCGATGATGATATGACGGTCGGCGATGCGGGCGAGATGCTCGACATTCTTGTCGATCACAAGCACCGATTGACCGCGGGCCTTGAGCATCGACAGGCAATTCCAGATTTCCTCGCGGATCAAGGGCGCCAATCCTTCCGTCGCCTCGTCCAGAATCAAAAGCCGCGGATTGGTCATCAGCGCCCGGCCGATCGCGAGCATCTGCTGCTCGCCGCCGGAGAGCTGATTGCCCATATTGGCGCCGCGCTCGGCGAGGCTTGGAAACAGCGCGTGAATTTTTTCCAATGTCCAGGGGTCGCGGTTAGCGAGGCGATTGGCCGAGGCCGCGAGGAGATTTTCGCGCACCGTCAGATTCGGAAAAATCTGGCGGCCCTCGGGAACAAGGCCGATGCCGAGTTGCGCGATGCGAAACGAGGCCAGGCCGCGTACATCCTTGCCGCCAAAGCGAACGACACCCGCGCGCGCGCGCGTCAGCCCCATGATCGAACGAACCGTCGTGGTTTTGCCCATGCCGTTGCGGCCCATCAGGGCGACCATCTCGCCGCTTCGCACCGACAACGACAAGCCGAACAACACCTGACTGAGACCATAGCAGGTCTCCAGCCCCTCGA
>DATGJS010000258.1:0-3696 GCA_035295025.1 Bradyrhizobium sp. | reverse complement strand
TTGCAATCTGGCGATGATCTCGTCGAGCAAATGAAGCAACCTAGCGATGATGGCGGGATCGTCGCTTGCCGGGTTGATGCCGATACAGGCATCACCCGCCCCCAATAGCAGGCCGTCGAGAATCGAGGCCGTGATCGCTTTCGCATCATCGAAGGGATGGTTGGGCTGCAACCTCACGCTCATCCTTCCGCGCAAACCGATGGTGCAGCGAAAAGCGGTCACGGCTTCGGATTTTTTAGCCGCCAAAATCAGATCCTGATTGCGCATCAGCTTGGCGACCGCGGCCGCCATTTCCGGGGTAATGCCGCGCGCGACCGCCTTGAGAAGATCGGGCGTGGCTTTGTCGGACAGAAGCCAATCGCGAAACGATCCGACCGTGAGGGAGGAGATCGCGGCAAAGGCTTGAAGATCGTGGCTATCGACGATCAGACGGGTAACCTCGTCGGTTTCGTAAGGAATGACGGTTTCGCGCAAAAATTGCCGAAGAGGAACGTCGGCAAGCGCGATCCGCGCCGCCACCATCTGCTCGGCGCTCTCGGCGGCGATCCCGGCAAGGCGGTCGCCGGAACGCGGCGGCGTTGCCTTGGCGAGGAGATCACGAAGGTCGTCGAAGACGTAAACGGTATTACCTACGGCGTGGCGATAGGCCATATCTGCTCCGGGGAAACCCTCAGCGCTGCCCGCTCTAAAATTACCATTCAGCCTATCACGCCTTTAAGCCTATCCTTAGGCGTTTGCCCGCGCCGGCAAAGTTCGTCGAAGCAGGATTTGGGAAATCGGTTCGGACAAATTGACGATGCAATTCGCTTGAGATTTTCCGTATAAAACACTGACATCATTACAAATAAACGACAGGTCAAAGCCGCAAAATAACCTCGCGGGAGCGCCGCATGGAGGTAAAGAAATCACACGCTCTCGTTGCATCGCGCGCGCAAGAATGCGCGCCAAGGGGGCACAAAGGTTAACATTTTATACAGAAAAATTACTCATAGTTTCTATGACGGCCGTCACATACTGACAGGTCTCCCTCCGCGGGACCAAGGATGCCAGCCAAAATGAAATCAATTGCGAGAGCAGGCTTCCTGAAAGACTCAAGCTTTTCGGTCGCATTTAAACTTTACGCAATCTTCGCGCTGTTTGGGCTCCTGATCGCGTCGATCACGGCATTGTCGGATCACAACACCCGACGCAGCGTCGAACTCACCCAAGCCATCGCGACCGCAAGCCAGGCCGCGCTCAATGTCGAGCGGGTCAATTCGCTGGTCTATGCCGTGGTGATGGAATCGCGCGGCATCTACATGTCGCCCGAACTGCCCCTCATAAAGAAATACGGCGACGGGCTGCACAAATTCAGCAAAGAGCTTCTTGAGGTCGTCAAGGGCTGGGAATCCATCGTCCAGGCCGACGACGCCCAGCAATTTGCGGCCTTCAAAAAGCGGATCGATCAATTCATCGAATTCCGTAAAGAGCTGGTGCGCCGCGCGATCGAAGTGAGCCACGATGCTGGTCGGGAATGGGGCGACAACGAGGCCAATCGCAGCGTGCGCTCGGCGCTCAACAACGACTTGGCCATGCTCTCCAAGGTTTACGCCGATCGCGGCAAACAGATCGCTCAGGAGGCCGAGGTCAATCGACAGCTTGCTTTTCTCCTGACCTGTCTCGGCGGACTGGCCCTGGTTCTGGTCGGCATCGGTATCTTTACCATCGCCCGCTTGGTGGCGCGGCCGCTCTTGGCCATTACCGCAACGATCAAGAAGGTTGCTGAAGGCGCCGAAGACGTGCAGGTGCCCCATACCGAACGCAAAGACGAGGTCGGTGCCCTGGCCCGCGCCATCCGCATCTTTCAAGAAGCGATGGACCATAATCGCAGCCTCAACTCCCAGGTCTTGCAGGATTCCAAGACACGAGAAGAACGCGCCCGCCAAATCGAAGCCTCCGTGGAAGCCTTCCGCGGCGCGATCGGAAGCGTGCTGGGTGCGGTCAACGACAATGCCTCGGCGATGCGTGACACCGCGCAATCCATTTCAAAGGTAGCATCCGATGCCAGCGGCCGCGCAACGGCCGCGGCCAACGCCACCGAGCAAGCGTCGAGCAATGTCGTCGCGGTCGCCGGCGCGGCGGAGAAACTTTCCACCTCGATCGAGGAAATCGGCCGCCAGGTCCGCCAGTCAGCAGGCGTTGTCGAACAGGCCGGCCAGCGGACCGAGAAATCGGTTGCCGAAATTGAAAGCCTGGCGGCCGCGACCCAACGTATCGACGGCGTGCTCAACCTCATTCAGGCGATTGCGGAACAAACCAACCTTCTCGCGCTCAACGCCACGATCGAAGCGGCCCGCGCGGGCGAAGCCGGGCGCGGTTTCGCCGTGGTCGCCCATGAGGTCAAAGCCCTTGCGGGTCAGACCGCCAAGGCGACTTCCGAAATTGGCCAGAACATCAATTTGATTCAGGCTTCGACGCGAAACGCTGTGGATGCGGTGCGCGAGATCGGCACCGCCGTGCGCGAGATCAACGAAGTCACCGCCAATATCGCGGGCGCCGTCGGACAGCAGGACGCGGCGACCAGGGAAATCTCTACAAACGCCCAACTGGCGGCCGACGGCAACTCGACTTTGGTAGTCAATATAGGAGCGCTCAGCGAATCGATCGACAACACCAATAAGGGGGCGGCGTCGGTCCTGTCCGCTTCAGACGATTTGGCCTCGACGGCGGAGCTTCTGTCGCGCGAAGTCGAGAAGTTCTTCCGCGACCTGCGCATCGATAGCGCGACAGAGAAGAAAGCGCGGGCCTGAAGAAGCTGGGCCGGCTTATCGCCTCAGCGAGGCGGATACCGCTTCGTGTGAAGAAAAATGCAATCCAAAAACAATGATCTAAAATCTAAAACCAGGGATTTACCCGAAGACCATTCGCGACAAGTACCATCGACATGGCAAGCCCCATGACGCTGAATAGCGCGATTTGATTAAAAAGCCCGGTTTCTTTCGCAGAAAACTCGCGCGCGATCGATGTCGTTTGCATTTCTTCACCCGTCATCTGGCTGCATTCAATTTCGCGGGGTGAATGTACGGTACGACCGTTAAGCAGAGTCTACCCGGTTCCCATTCGGGCATCGGCGGCCACGCTATTTGTAAAGGCATGGTTAAAAATCGGAAATCCCGAGTGAAGAAAGTATCGTCGAAATCGTGGGCGCTACATCGTCGCGCCCAGTACCCAAGGCGCGAATTCGGCGCCGCCGAAGTCGAAGCTTTCGCTCTTGGTCGGCTGGCCCGAAGCGGTCTTGAGCATGAGATCGAAAATGCGTTGACCGCATTGCTGCACGGTCTCCTCGCCATCCAGGATGGTGCCGCAATTGACGTCCATATCGTCTTCCATCCGCTTGTACATCGGCGTGTTGGTCGCAAGCTTGATCGAGGGCGCGGGCTTGCAGCCGAACACGCTGCCGCGCCCGGTGGTGAAGCAGACGAGGAATCGTGCCCCGGAGCTGCGTAGCACCATCAGCGTTCCCGCGTGCCGTCGGTTCCGAAAGGCGGTCTTCGAATTCGACATTCTCGGAACGACTTGAACTTTCCCCATTGCGGACATAAATATGGTTTTACGCTTTTATTGTCATCAGGATAAGAAAATGAAGACCACCGTCGAGGTCCCCGACGATTTGTACCGACGAGCCAAGGCTGAAGCGGCGCTGCGCGGCCGCAAGCT
>DATGJS010000257.1:0-20452 GCA_035295025.1 Bradyrhizobium sp. | reverse complement strand
TGCTTCGACGCGCGGATCGACATCGGGCTATTCTGGCAAATCTGGTCCGCCCAGCGCCCCGCCGCCCTGAGCGCTTCGCCTTGAGGCACGACTTCGTTGACAAAGCCAAGCTCAAATCCTTCGCGCGCGGACACGTGGCGGCCGGTGAGGATCATACCCATCGCGCGCTTCAAACCGATCTGGCGCGGCAACCGTTGCAGACCGCCGGCAAGCGCCGCAAGGCCGACACGCGGCTCGGGAAGAGCGAAGGTCGCGTTTTCCGACGCAATGATGAGGTCGCAGGCCAGCGCGACCTCAAAGCCACCGCCCATCGCCACGCCGTTGACGGCCGCGATGATCGGCTTGTCGCAGTGAAACCGAAGCGTCAGTCCGCCAAAACCGCTCGAATTCCAGCCACGTTCCCCGCCGGCTGCCTGCCATTTCAGATCGTTGCCGGCGCAGAAAGCGCGGTCGCCGGCACCAGTGACGATGGCCACCCACTGATCGGGATCGGCCGAAAACGTATTGAATACTTCGTGCAGCTCGAAATGGGCGGGCTTATGCAACGCGTTCATCACGTTTGGTCGATTGAGGGTGACGATCGTGACGCGACCGATATGTTTCACATCGACAAATTCAAAATTCATTTTCAAAACTCCAGGCTTCAGCCTCTTGATCGAACCCGCGCCCCCGCAAAAAAGCCTCCGGCGCGTTATGTCCGCTTTCTATTGAATGACATTGCAGTTGGTACGCCCCGACATCAGGCAGTCCTGCATCTTGCTCGCCGCTGTCAGCTCGCGCGCCAACCATAATCCAACCACCAAGAGGACGACTGCAATGATCAATCCCGCCATCGCCGGCGTGCGGTTCTCCTTGGGTTCTTGGCCCTCTTTCGTCTTAACGTTTTCACGGGGTTTGGGATCGTTCATGGTTCGACCTTCTTTATCATTTCTTGCGAGCAATCCTCACCAACGGCGGCCCCAAGAAATAGCGGCCCAGACCCGCTCATGAAGATAATACCAAGCGAGCTTTGTAACGATCTCGAGGCCGGCGATGGAGCCGGCGATCTCGACCCGTCCAGTGAAGAACCAACTAATCGCAAATGTGTCCAGGGTTCCCAAGGTACGCCAACTGATGGCCTTGAGAACCGATCTTGAATGCGTTTCTGCGCCGCGAAATAAAATCACCACGCGCTCCCGTTTTATGACCGCAGCCTATCACGCGGCGGCAGCGGCCGGCTTGCCGTTGTTATGCGGCAAGGGAAAAACCCCACTTACGGTGCGATATTGTGCTTTGGAAATTTGCCAAACTCCTTGATTTGACTATTTAATTGCGATTCGCAAAAAAAAATCGCCCAAGGTGCATGCCAGAACATGATCCGGACCCGAAGGGCTGCGCTCGCATTAAAGTGTAAAGCGGTTATCGAAAAAAGCATGCCCTCCGGCTTGACCCCGAGGGATCATCCTCAATCAGACCATTAGCGCGATGATGATTCATCCAAATCTCATCGCGCTTGAGGGCGCGAGCCGGCGGCGTAGCGACCTTTGCAAACCGGCTCCAGGCGTCCGCCCCTTTTGCCGTCGCAAGTCCATTGCACATGAATCGCGCGGAAAAATGGCTTATTTGTCATCCGATACATGAATTTCGCTATCCAGCGGCAGCCATCCGACTACAAAGTGGCGATTAAAATACCGGCTTCCTCAACCCGCGCCAGAACCGTTCCGCTCAAAGGGAAGCGATCGCAAAAGGGACCACGCGATGTTCGTGCTTGAATCCGTTCCCAGCGTTGTCGGCACAGCCGCGGTGGCGCCCGCTCTGCTCATCCTATGGCTCGTGGTCGCCGCCGGCGAGCGGCCAGAACCACCTGCCAAGGTATGGACGGCTTTTTTCTTAGGTGCTGCGAGCATTTCAATATTGGGAGTAATCCGCACCCCTTTCATGGCCCTTCTCGCCGCACCCGAAAACCTTTGGTTGGCACAAGGACTGCATTCGCTCTTTGGCGTCGCGCTGCCGGAGGAAACCGTCAAGATCACCGTCATTGCGGTCGTGTCGGCTTGGCGAAAGCCGTTCACCGATCCGATGGATACTATCATCTACGGCGCGGCCGCGGGCCTTGGTTTCGCGGCCTATGAAAATCTCGCTTATCTCGTTCAGCATGCCGACATGTGGCAATCTTTGGCCGCGCTGCGAAGCATTCTCACCGTGCCGTTTCACGGCGCGCTGGGGATTATTGCGGGGGCCTATCTTGCCATCGCGCGGTCCGGCACCGCCCTTGGCGCCCACCGTCACCATCGCGACTGGGCCCGCCTCACAAGCCGCTTTCTGGTGCTCGCGGGGCCGGTCGGCCTGCATGCCGCCTTCGACTTTCCCTTGCTGACGTTGCAAAAGAACCTCGACATCGAAAACACATCGCGTCTGATGTTGGGCGCCGCAAGCATTTTGATTGGGTTCTCCTCGATCGCCTTCGCCGCGCGCCTGGTGCGGCGGGTGGGCCGTCATCATGCCCCGCGGACCGCCATCGCGCGCGAGCGGCTAAGTCAGCTTCGGCGGATGTGGGCCCTCCTCGTGGTGGGCGGCGGCGCCGGCTTTGCGGGCCTCGCTTTCGTGATCTCATTCCTTCACCGCTGGATGTCGAACTCCGATCGCGACGTGGCGGTCTTTCTTGCGCCGATCGGCCTATTATCCATTTTGATCGGTCTCGCCCTGTTAGTGGTGACCAGCGCGATCTATATTCTCGGCCGCGATCGGATACGCACCGGCACGTCAGGATTTTCATCCGCGAGCGGCCGGGGCTAAAGGCGCCGGGCGCCAGTCACCCGAATAAGTTCGCGTGAAGATGTCACGATGTCACAATGGGTCCGCTCTGATCAGCAACCTCGGCAGATGCTCTTTAATTTGCGATCAAGGTCGGCATCTTCACGCTTCACAGCGTCACTCGCGCTGTTGGACGTATCTGCCGGCACCTGATCGACCCGCGGCTGACGATGGCCGGTCGGCGCAGGCCATGGTCCCTGCTTGCCCAAGGACGATGTCCCGCTTCCGCTCTGGGCGATAGACGCCGAACCACTCATCAGCATCACAAGTGCCGCGGTCATCACCAATTTATGCATCCTGCTTCTCCCGTCTAAGACAAAGAGCGATCACGACTCCGGGGGATAAAGATGGACGTCACCGCAATAATCCACAATACGATAGCGTGTTTCGATGCCTTGTTCACGATCCGCGGAAAAAGATTTTTCAGGGGAAAGATAACCCGGCCCGACCGGAGATTTGCCGTAGCCACCGGGAATATCGACGACATATTCCGGTTGGCATAAACCCGATACCCGTCCGCGCAGGGCCCGCATGATTTGCTGGCCGCGCGACAGCGTCGTTCGCAAATGCGAAGTTCCGGGCGCAAGATCGCCGTGATGCAGGTAGTAGGGCTTTATCCGGCATTCCACAAAACCGCGCATCAGCGCGGCAAGTGTTTCAAGATCGTCATTGACCCCTCGCAGCAGTACCGATTGGCTCACCATGGGAATGCCGGCATCGATCATCGCGGCGCAAGCGTCGCGCGCCTTGGGCGTCAACTCCCTGACATGATTGGCATGAAGCGCCACCCACGTCGTGGCGCCAACGACCTTCAACGCCGAAACCATCTTGTCATTGATGCGGGCGGGCTCGGCCACCGGCACGCGGGTGTGCAGGCGGATGATTTTGACGTGATCGATGCGAGCAAGATCCGACATGACCTCAGAGAGGCGCCGCGGCGATAACATCAGGGGATCGCCGCCGGTCAGGATGACCTCCCAGATTTCCGGATGCGCGCGGATATAAGCAAGCGCGGTCTCGTAGCTGTCCGCCGAAAGCGCGCTGGCTTTGCCCGGGCCGACCATCTCGCGCCGAAAGCAAAACCGGCAATAGACCGCGCAGACGTGAATCAATTTGAACAAGACCCGGTCGGGATAACGATGCACGATGCCCGGCACCGGCGAACGTGGCTCATCGCCGATCGGATCTGCCCTCTCGTTCGGCCGCACCGACAATTCCGCGGCACTTGGAATATATTGCCGTGCGATCGGATCAGAGGGATCGTCGGGATCGATCAGCGCCGCCACGTCGGGCGTCACCGCGATGGCATAACGCGCCGCGATTTTTTCAAGTTCGGGAAGATCTTCAACCGATACAAGGCCGTGCGCGGCCAATTCCGCCGGCTCACGCAGCGTTGCGGCGGGTTGGATATTCACTCTCTTCATCTTTTACCCATCGGCGGCGTCCACACCACTTGATCGACTGCCGTTGCTCCGCTCGCCAGCATCACCAGCCGGTCGAAGCCAAGCGCGACGCCGCTGGCATCGGGCATGGCGGCAATGGCGGCCAGAAAATCCTCGTCGAGCGGATAGCGTTCGCCGTACCGCCGCTCTTTCTCATCCATGGCCGACGCAAAACGCCGGCGCTGTTCTCCCGCATCGATGAGTTCGCCAAAGCCGTTGGCCAGTTCGACACCGCAGGCGTACACTTCGAAACGCTCGGCAACACGCGCGTCAGAAGGCGATGGACGCGCCAGCGCGGCCTCCGGCAACGGATATTCGTGCAGAAGCGTCAGCCGCCCTCGTCCCAAATTCGGTTCGATATATTCCACCAGGATTTTGCTGAAAATATCCGACCATGTGTCGTCGGCCGCGACACGAATTTTCGCTGCGGCCATCGCCGCGAGTTTTTCGCGATCGCCATCGCCATCGATCACCGTCGCAAGTAAATCGATACCGGCGAAACGCTCAAAGGCGTGAGCCACCGTCAACCATTCCGGCTCGGCAAAGGGATCGGCGGTCTTGCCGCGAAACGAGAATTGCCCGATCCCGGTCGCCCGCGCGGCCTGCGCGATCACCGCAGCGGTATCGGCCATCACGGCGCCATAGGGCGCGTTCGCGCGATACCATTCCAGCATCGTGAATTCAGGTAAATGCAGCCGGCCGCGTTCGCGATCGCGAAACACCCGCGCGAACTCAAAGATTTTGGCCTCACCCGCCGCCAACAGCTTCTTGCAGGCAAATTCCGGCGAGGTTCGCAAATAACGGGAATGGCGCGCGCCGTCGGCGCCCATCAATTCAGTGCGGGGCGCATGCAAATGTGTCTCATTGCCGGGCGACACCTGCAAAATCGCGGTTTCCACCTCGCTAAAGCCTTGCTCGTCAAACCAAAGGCGGACCGCCCTGGTGATGGCGCTCCGCGCCGTCAGAAACGGCTTTGTGTCGGCATAGCGGTTCGCCGACCACCAGGGCGACGCCGAATTCTCCGCAACCATCAACCAATTGCCCTTTTTGGTCCGCAAGGACCTAGCTTCTAACCGTAAAATCAGTATGTTGCAGCCCGAAACCGCCTCAAAAGGCCTTAAGGAACCACGCTCCGACGAGGTCCAGGCCCAAATATCAGGAAAATAGCTTTGAAAGTCATCGCCAGTTCTATCCGTAAGGGCAACATCATCGAGCAGGACGGCAGGCTTTATGTGGTCCTCACCGCCGAGAACATCCATCCCGGCAAGGGCACCCCGGTCAGCCAGATCGAGATGCGCCGAATCGGCGACGGGGTGAAGATCTCCGAACGCTACAAGACCACCGACCAAGTGGAGAAGGCGACGGTGGAGGATCACAATTTCAACTACCTCTACGAGGACGCGGACGGCTTCCACTTCATGAACGCGGAGAATTACGACCAAGTGCAGGTCTCCAAGGAGATCGTCGGCTCGTCCGCCCCCTATTTGCAGGAAAACATGACCGTGAAGCTTTCGCTCCACGACGGTAATCCGGTCTCGATCCAACTGCCGCAGCGTGCCACGCTGGAAGTCGTGGAGACCGAGCCGGTCACCAAGGGACAAACGGCCTCTTCATCGTACAAGCCGGCGGTTCTATCCAATGGCGTGCGCACCGCCGTGCCCCCGCACGTCGCAACCGGGACGCGGATTGTTGTCATGACCGAAGATGGTTCCTACGTTGAGCGTGCCAAGGATTGAGGTTTTCAAACGCGACTGAAGCGCGACGAGGATTTGGACGATAAAGTCGCCGCGCTTTAATTCTTTGATGGGGCATGATCTTTTCGGAAAACCGCTTCACACTTTTCCGAATCATGCTCGAACGCCGGGGGGCGTTGCGGCGAAATGGGGGCTGGACGCTTCATCGCGCATCTGTGGATGTCTTGCTCGTTGCTGATCGCGGGCATGGATGCGCTTGCGGCCGACGAATTCCGAACTCCCGCCATCTCCGTGGCGCGCGTCGAATGGCATGCCGCGCTCGATCAGCTTCGCGCTGAAATCGGCACCCAACCTTCGATCGCGCCGGCTTTCAGCTTCGCGCGGCGAAGGAGTTATGCCGGCTCCGATCCGCGCTCGCTGCCGGCATTGGTGCAACTGAACGCCGTCACCTCCCAGATCTTCACAGGCATCGGCCGAAGCCCCGTGCCGGTGCTGTTGCCGTTCGATACCGCTGCCTATTTCGATGCGCGGTGGAGCGGTACTCCGGCGAGCCTCTCGCTGTCGCGTTTTCAAGCCGATTTTCGTCCCGTCAATCTGTTTGACGCCGGTCCGGCCGGTTATGACGCGGTTTTTTCGTTTGACCCCGGCGCCGGACGAGGCATGCCGTCGCGAATTTTCACCAAGCCTGTGGAAGTTCAGATTACCGGATCGATCCTGATTTATGACCTCAACGATCCCTTCGGCGGCAGGGGCGAACCCGTCAAATCGCTGGCGTCGCAATTTCCGGATTTGCGCCGTTTCATCCGGGAAGGCTACGTCCGTTATGCCTTCACGCGCTTTGGCATTCCCTACGTCGTTTCGATTCAATGCCTCGACAGCACGCCGCGTTCGCTGCGCCTTGCTTGCCGCGAGGCTTATCCGGTGGCCGAGCGTTTCTTGGGCGCCTTGCGCGTTGCGGGCGGCCTGCCGTCGCTGTCGCGCCCAGATATGGCCTCCGAAACCGTCGAACGCCCGACCCTCGCCGCGGCCGATTTCAGCTATCGTCCGCCCGGCGACATCATCGTCAACAGCGGCGTGCGCAATCAGAACGGCCGCGCCGATTTCACCGCCTATTCGCAAATACGCTTTCCGTTGGAGAAGGCGCCTGCCTTCGCGCATTCCGAGGCGTTTGGAAATCGCAAAATCGCCGACCGATTGGACGATCAAGCCGGTGGGCCCGCGAACTTTCCCTGGCGGGATAATTTTTGCGAAGCGCGCAGCTTTAGCGTCGGCCAATGCGCGAGTGGATTTGGCCATCAAGGTCAGGATATTCGTCCCGCCCCCTGCCCGGCCCGCGACGACGGACCAGAACATTGCGACGTCAAACAGCAGGCGGTCGTCGCCGTCCGCGACGCCGTCGTGATCCGCTCTCCAAACCAGCAGGCGGCGACCCTTCAGCTCAATGCCCGCAACGAGCATGTCCGCTTCCGCTATATGCACATGAATCCCGCGGCCATGGACGCAGACAATCTCCTCCATGGCCGTCACGTCGCGGAAGGCGAGAAAATCGGCGTCGTCTCCAACTTTCTCGACCACCCCAACGGCACCAGCCACCATCTGCATTTCGATATCCAAGTTTTCACGCGTGACGGATGGCTGTGGGTCAATCCCTATACGACCCTCGTCTCCGCCTATGAGCGCCTGATCCGTGGCCGTGGGCGCGAAATCGGGCCGCACACCGCCCCGTCGTCCGACATCGCGCACGCACTGCCCGAAGACGGGGTCCGCCGGAACGCCGCGGCCGGTGATAATGAGCGGCTTGCTCCAATTGCCGCGGATTTTGGCCAACAATCCGCCCGCCGAGCGCGTTAAATGGCTTCGATGACCGAACCTGATTCCCTCTTCCCCACTGACCGGCGCGCTTTGCTGCGTTCGAGCCTCGCGGTCGGCCTATTGCTTGTCGCATCTCGACCGGCGTTTGCCGCCGCCACGCCACCCGGCTTCGACCAATGGCGCGAGGCGTTTCGTCCCCGCGCGCTCGCCAAAGGAATTTCGGAAGCAACCTGGACGCGCGTGATGGGACGCATCGAGCCGGATATGTCCGTCTTCAAGCAGATGCGCAATCAGCCGGAATTCAACGAACAGATTTGGCAATATATCAATCGTCGCGTTTCGGACTGGCGCATCATCGCCGGGCGCGAGGCGCTGAAGAAGAACGAAGCGCTGTTTGGACGCATCGAACAGGAATATGGCGTCGAGCGCGGTACGCTGCTTGCGCTGTGGGGCGTCGAATCCGCCTTTGGCGATCCGCTGGTGCAACAGAATCACATGCGGCCGGTTTTTCCGGCACTCGCAGCGCTCGCCTGGAACGAGCCGCGCCGCCGCGTCTATTGGGAAAGCGAACTGATCAACGCGCTGCGCATCGTCGATCGCGGCTGGAGCACGCCGGAGGAAATGCGCGGCTCGTGGGCCGGCGCGATGGGACATACCCAATGGATGCCGGAAGTCTGGCTCAATGTCGGCATCGATTACGATCATGATGGTCGCGTCTCTCCGTTCGGAAGACCGGACGATGCGCTCGGCTCGACCGCGCGCTATCTCGTCAACCGCGGCAAATATCATCGCGGCGAGCATTGGGGCTATGAAGTCCGCGCCAACGGGGTTTCCGACGGCGGCAATCGCAGCTATGCGGCATGGTCCAACGCGGGCGTCACGCGCGCCGATGGCGAGGCCTTTCCGCAGATGAACGCCTCCGCGCAGCTCTGGACGCCGGTGACGGGCGGGCCGAGCTTTTTGTTGGGGCCGAATTTCTATTCGGTGCGCAGCTACAATCCGTCGATGAATTATGCGCTGGCGATCTGTCATCTCGGCGATCGCATTTTGGGCGGCCCGCCTTTCATTCAGCCGTTTCCCGGTTCGGAGCGCGCACTGACGCTCGCCGAAGTGCGGGAATTGCAGACGCGCCTGACCCAGGCGGGATTCGACACCGGCGGCACCGACGGACGCGTCGGCAATGACACCATGCAAGCGGTGAAGGATTATCAGACCAAAATGGGACTGACGCCGGCGGACGGCTATGGCGGGTTGAAAGTGTTGGCAAGGCTGCGGCAGGGCGGGTAGCTTTCCGTCATCGCGAGGAGCGCGAGCGACGAAACGATCCAGCTTTCCAAGGACTGGATTGCTTCGCTGACGCTCGCAATGACGAACATCCTTCATCTACCTGATCACCGCGGGCCCCTGATCCGGCACCGCTACGTCCAACACGCGCAGTTGCACGCGCTCGGTCCCTTGCCAGCGGTCGAGCGCAAGCGATCCGGCCACATGCAGAATTTGGCCGCGATGCGCGGCGAGCGCATTCCCTAATTTCTGCCCGATCGATCGAAACGCGATGCCGTTGACAACAGCGCCATCGCCGGATTTGAAGCGCACGCGCAAATGTGCCTGGCCTACTTCATCGGCATAAATCAATTGATGCGACGGCAGCGCCAGCACCGGCTCGGGATTGCCGCTGCCGAAGGGTCCGGCGCGGTTCAGCGTTGCGGCGAGCTCCGTCGTCACGCCCCGCGCACTCAGCGCGCCATCGATGAAGAGCTCGTTGACGTGACGCGATCGCGCCACATCCTCGGCCAGCATCGCTTCCATATAGGCGCGGAATTCCGCGAGTTTCTCCTTGCGCAACGTCACGCCCGCCGCCATCGCGTGGCCGCCGCCCTTGATCAAGAGCCCATCATGAACCGCCTGCCGCACGGCCTTGCCGAGATCGACGCCGCCGATCGAACGGCCCGAGCCGGTGCCGATGCCTCCGGGCTCAAGCGCGATCGCAAAGGCGGGCCGTGCGAATTTTTCCTTCAGCCGTGAGGCGACAAGGCCGACGACACCGGGGTGCCAGCCTTCCGAGGCCGTGACAATCACCGCGCCCCTGTCCTCGAGCCCGAGCGCGGCCAGCGCCTCGGCTTCGGCCTGCGCTTCGGCGGCTTGTTCGATGATGCGCCGCTCGCTGTTTAAACGATCGAGCTCGGCGGCGATTTTTGCGGCTTCCGAAACATCACCCTCCAGCAGCAATCGCACACCTAAATCCGCGCGCCCGATCCGTCCGCCTGCGTTGATGCGCGGCCCCAGCATGAAGCCGAGATGCCAGGCCTCGGGGGGGCCATTGAGCCGCGCCACATCCATCAGCGCGGTGTGACCGACATGGTCGCGCCGGCGCAGCGCGATCAGCCCCTTGGAGACGAAAGCGCGGTTGAGCCCAGTCAGCGGCGCGACATCGGCCACCGTGCCGAGCGCCACATGATGCAGCATGCCGAGCAGATCGGGTTCGGGCATTTCGGCGGTCCAAAAACCGCGCGCGCGCAATTCCCTGTTGACCGCAACCAGCGTCACCAGCACGAGACCGACGGCGGCAAGATGACCAAGCCCGGAGAGATCGTCAGGCCGGTTCGGATTGACCAGCGCATCGACGTCAGGCAGCTCATCGCCGCATTGATGGTGATCGATGACGACGACCGACATGCCGAGGCGGCGGCCTTCCGCGAGCGCATCGAGACTCGTGGTGCCGCAATCGACGGTGATCAAAAGCGTGGCGCCTTTGCCGGCAAGCCCGCGCACCGCTTCGACATTCGGGCCATAGCCTTCGAAAATCCGGTCGGGAATGTGGATGAAGGGATCGAGCCCGCAGTGCCGCAAATGCCAAGCGAGCAACGCCGCCGATGTCGCGCCGTCCACGTCATAATCGCCGAAGATCGCGACTTTTTCGCCTCGCTGCGCCGCATCCGCGATGCGCTTGGCCGCGGTCTCCATCTGCGTGACGGTGTGAGGGTCCGGCATCAGCTTGCGAATGGTCGGGTCGAGAAAGTCCTCGACCGCGTCAATATCGACCTCGCGCCCGGCGAGCGCCCGCGCCAGCATTTCCGGCAATTGATAACGTTGCGCGATCGCCAATGCCTTTGCAGCGCCGCGCGCATCCAGCCGGTCACGCCACAATTTTCCGGTGAGCGAATGCGTCACGCCGAGAAAGGCGGCTGGCAGCTCGACGGGTAAAGCAGATGCGGGAAGTGTCATGATGCTTTCCGAAGATAGGCGAGAGGGCGATTTATTCAATGGCTCGCGCGTGACAATCACAGCCCATACGGTGTCGTCATACCCCGCGAATCCAGTACATCGCGGCCTCCATCGTCATTGCGAGCGCCAGCGAAGCAATCCAGAATCTTTATGCAGCGTAACTGGACTGCTTCGCTTCGCTCGCAATGACAACGACAGAAAACGCGGCCTCCTCTAACTCACGCCATCGCGGCTGTAGATGTCGTCTCGGAATTGCACCACGCCATCCGGCGTCGCCCAGGCCGTGATATAGACCCAATAAAGCGGGAGCGGCTTTGCGACCTTGGCGTCCTTGCGCTCGCCGGATTTGATCACCTCGTCGATTTCGGCCTTCGACCAGGTGGGCGTCTCCGCCAAAATCCAATAGACGAGTTCGCGCACATTCTGCACGCGCATGCACCCTGAGGAAGCAAAACGAAAATCCTCGCCGAACAAATTCTTCGACGGCGTGTCGTGCATATAGACGCCATCCGGGCTCGGGAAATTGATCTTGATCGATCCGAGCGAATTGAAGTCGCCGGCATCCTGCTTGAATTTGTAATTGACCGCCTCGGCCGAGTACCAGTCGATCTGCGAAGGTTGCAGCTCGTTGTTCTTGGGATCGAAGATGCGGATGTGGTTCTTGGTGAGGTAATCCGGCTCGGCCTGCATCTTCGGAATCAGATCCTTGCGGATGATCGAGACCGGCACCGTCCAGAACGGATTGAAATTGATCTGAATGATCTTGCTGCGGACATCGGGCGAGGGCCGATCCGGCTTTCCCGCAACCGCGGTGTGACGCGTCACCGCCACGCCATTTTCGATCGCCTCGATCTGCGCCGCTGGAATATTGGCGACCACGATACGGCCGCCCAAATTGCCGGTGAGGCTTTTCAGCCTGACGGCATTGGTCTTGAGCTGCGCCAGCCGCCGCTCGGCCGACACGTTGAGCGCATGCAGCGTGGCCTCGTGCACAACGCCGTCGGCGTGCAAACCGTGGCGCACCTGAAAACGCCGCAGCGCCGCATCGACATAGGAATCAAAGACCAACGGATCGCCGGAATTGAGTTCGAGATCGCCAGCGATCGACAAACGCTGGCGCAAAGAAGGCATCGCGGCGGCCCTGGCGCCGACATGCAGGCCATTGGCCGTCGCCGGTACATCAGGCCACCCGCCCTTGGCGACGATGATCTCGTATTGGGCAATCGAGGTTTGCGTGGTTTCCGCCGTGGAGGGCGACAAGGTCGGCAACGACTTCTTCGGCAGGCGGACATTGCGCGAGGCGCTGTCGAAACCGCTGCCAAGCCCGTTTTCCTGATTTTCCTTGATCAGCTCGTCGAGCATCTGATCGGGCGTCTGCGCCTCGGCCGCGAAAACCCGTCGCGCGGCCGCCGCGGCGGCAAGGCCGGCCGTGGCGGTAAGGAAAGATCGGCGGTCGGGTGAGCTCATGGCTTGGCGATCGGATGATCCGGTAAATGCTGCTTTGTTAGCAAAATGTCGCCGGGCGCATAAGGCTACAAATCCGGCTATTCGCACATTCGTGAAGAGCGCACCGCCAAATTATCCGCAACTCTTGATGTCGTTCGCGAGGCTCCAGCTTTCTTTGGTGCGCAAATTGGTCGTGCGGTAGATGCGGCCGCGAAGGTCATTGGGGCACTGTTTAGGAATATCGACCAGGCACATGTTGACCTTGTCGAAGATCTGGGAATGAACGATGGCGTTCTCCCGCTTGAGCGAGACCTGAACGCCCGAATTGCTGAAGCGGACGATGGTGCCCGGGTCGGCCCCCTTTTTGGCGCGCGGCGACAAATCATCGCCATAGCGGTCGGTGATGGCCGTGATCGTGGTGTCGAAACATTCACCCACTTTATTAGGCAATAGCGAGATGCGCTCGGTGCCAGGGAATGGCTCATCGACGGGGTCGGGCGTCGGCTCCCAGCGGTCGGGCGAGGCGGTTGCAGGCGACAGCTTCTCTTTGACTGGCGGATGATCGGCAAACGATGTGAGAAAGCTCGGCTGCGTGCAGGCCGCAACGGCACAAAGAGCCAATAACCCGAGCAGGCGCAAATGCTTCATCATATCGCGCTTCGACGCCATTTATTTCGCAAAACGATAGGCGCCGCCCTTTTCGATTCCGCGCTGAAAGGCGGGCCGCGCATGCAACCGCGCAAGCCACGCGCGGATATTCGCAAACGGCCCGAGTCGCTCGAATATATCGGCCATTTCGCCGACAAAGCTCATCTGGATATCCGCGCCCGTCAGCGTTGGGCCGATGAAAAATTCCCTACCCTTTAACGCGCCATCGACATAACCGAGATGATTGGCGATCTCGCTGTCGATCCGGGGATGGAGCGGGCTACCTGCTTCCTTCAAGCGGGAAACATAGAGGTTGAGCATCAAGGGCAGCATCGCGGAGCCCTCGGCATAATGTAGCCATTCAAGGTAGGCCTCGTAATCCGCCGCACCGGGCGCCGGCATGAATTTGCCGTTGCCATATTTGCGGATGAGGTAATCGACGATCGCGCCGGATTCGGCGATTTTGAGATCGCCATCGGTGATCACAGGCGATTTTCCGAGTGGATGGATCGCCGCCAATTCCGGCGGCGCAAGCCGCGTCTTGGCATCGCGCTGATAATGTTTGATGGCGTAAGGCGTCCCCAATTCCTCCAGCAGCCACAAAATCCGCTGCGAGCGGGAATCGTTGAGATGATGAAGGGTGAGCATGGGCGTTTCTCGGGGTTGCGATCCGCTGACGTTTATCAGAGGTCGATGAAAAAGGGCAGCAAGATGGGCGTTCCGCGATTTTCGCGTACCCGTCTCTGCTCCCACTTGAGGGCTGCCCAACAATGTAACGATCGGCCAGCGCATCCGCAAATAGCTAAGGGGCTCGCATGCGAGCCCCTTAGTGTCTTCGTCAGGTCGCCTTACTCAACGACGTACCGGCATGATGTTGGGTGTTGGAACGGTACGTGAAGGCCGGAATGCCGCCCAAATAAGTCACGCCGCCATAAGAGTAGTTGGACACCGCGGCGGCGGCGGACGACGAAGTGGCAAGTACGGTCGCACCCGAACCGGTCGCGTGCTAAATCGCCGGTATGCGGCTTTTCGGCAAAAAATCACTGGGGTTAACCATTATGTCTCTCGATCTGTGACACCCACCCGGGCAGACGTGGTAATCCTGAACTTGAACGTGTGCCTTTGATTTTTCCTGGTCTGGCAGCAGCAATGTCCGCATCCGACGATATCGGCCAACGCAGAGACGTCTCCGGCCTGCACCGGCGAAGACAAAACTCCCTGCTGCTGATGCTTGTCTTCGGCATTCTGCTTTTTGGTGCCGCCGCAGGCGGACTATATTATGCGTTGCAGCCGACAACCCTCAGGATTGCAGTGGGGCCGCCAGGAAGCGACGATGAGAAGCTGATCCTGGCCATGGCCAAAGCCTTCACCGATGACGGCAGGGCTATCAGACTGCTTCCCGTAACGACCGAGGGAGCCGCGGAAAGCCTTGTTGCTTTCGGTGCTTCAAAAGCCGATCTTGCGGTAGCCCGCGCCGATCTGGACATGCCGGGCAACGCCGAAACCGTCGCCATCGTGCGCAAGAACTTCGTCGTTCTTTGGTCGCCTTCCGGCCTTCCAGGCAAGGGCTCCGCGAAAAAACACGCAGCGAAAATCAAGGAGCTGGCCGATCTCGCCGGACATCGGGTTGGTGTGATCGGTCGGACGCCGGCGAACGTCGCATTGCTGCGAGTGATCCTAAGCGGCTCCGGCGTTGCGCCCGACAAGGTCGCGGTCACGCAATTTGCCACCGGCCAGATTGAAGATCTTGCGCGCGACCCGACCATCGATGCATTCATGGCGGTCGGCCCGCTCGACAGCAAAATCACCGCCCAGGCGATCGCCGCGACCGCGCATACGAGGGGCGAGCCGAAGTTTCTCGCGATCGACGCCTCGGAAGCTATCGCCCTCAAGCACCCGCTCTATGAATCTGAGGAAATTCCACCAAGCGTGTTCAACCCGTCCCCGGCCTGGCCGGACGACAAGGTCGAGACCGTCAGCATCAGTCACGTGATCGTTGCACGAAAGTCGCTGTCAGAGACGACGGTGGCCGCACTCGTCCGGCAGCTATTTGCCCTACGTCAGTCGCTTGCCAAGGAAGTGCCCGGCGCTGCACACCTCAAGAAGCCGGACACCGACAAAGACGCCGAACTGCCGGTACATCGGGGAGCGGCGGCCTTCATCGACGGTAACGAACGCACGTTCCTCGATAAATACAGCGATTATTTCTGGTTCGCCATCCTGGTGCTTTCCGGACTCGGTTCGGGCGGTGCTTGGTTGCGTCAGTTCCTGAAGCGCGACGAGCGGGAGGAAACCAATATCCATCGCGCGAAGATCATGGCCCTGATTCCCAGGGTGCGCACCGCAGAATCGGCCGAAGAATTATTGGCTATGCAGCACGAGGTGGATGCCGTCATCCGCGAAGCCCTCAAATACTACGATGACGGCGCCATCGACGAAGACGACCTCGCGGCTTTTAACCTCGTGCTCGAACTGTTTCATCACGCCGTTGCCGAGCGACACGCGGGAACGGAAGCCGGCACCCCCGAACCCGCTCGCTGGCGCGCGAGATAGTCGCTTCGCTTCGATCGGGGTAGTGACCTGTTTCAAGAGAGGCCGCGCGCGACTATCTCATCAAAGCCCGGTATAGCCGGCCTTGACCGGATTGCGGGAGCCATCGCGCTCGCGCAGATAAGCGAGCCCGCACACGGTGAGGCGATTCATGTCTTTTTCACCGGCCTCGAACAACGTCGTGACATATTCGGTCACGCGGGCGCGGGCCTCGGCACTGCCCGTGGCCGAGCGGTTCAACAGCAGCTCATAGGTCATCATGATACGATCGATGGCGGCTTCCATGGCGTCCTCGCATAGATTGTGATACGCGCCGGGCGATGCGTTCGCTCATGGTGTTAAGTCCGCACCCGCCGGAAAGTTCCATTTCAGTACGCCAAAACGACAAAACGCACCGGTTCGGAAAAATCCGAACTGGTGCGCGCTGGGGAAGTTTTTTGTCTGGCAGTGGCCGCCGGTCTTGTTAAGGGCCGGCTTAGCCGAAACGTCAACTCAGAGACGATAAAGGATCTGATCGGTCCAGAACCGTTCAAGGCGATGCAACGACTTGTTCAGCGTCGCGAATTCCTCGTTGGAAATGCCGCCGACCTGCTCGACCGTCTTGACGTGCTTCTGGTACAGCGCGTCCACGATGCGGCGGATCTCCTGGCCTTGCGTGGTCAGGCGAATGCGAACCGAGCGGCGATCGACGCGCGAACGCTGATGATCGAGGAATCCGAGCTCGACGAGCTTCTTCAGATTGTAGGAGACGTTGGAGCCGAGATAATAGCCGCGCGTGCGCAGCTCACCCGCCGTCAATTCCTTGTCGCCGATATTATAAAGCAAAAGCGCCTGCACCGAATTGATGTCGGCGCGGCCGCGCCGATCGAATTCGTCTTTGATGACGTCGAGCAGGCGGCGATGCAGCCGCTCCACCAAGGTCAAGGCTTCCAGATAAAGCGGCTGAACCGGCGCCTGGCCCGGCGCGCGCTCGACGGCTTCCGCCGCCGTTGCTACGGCTTTCATCATGACACTTCCCCTGTTGTCGTTTTATCGACTTATTCGACGAAACTTTTGTCCCGCCTGATAGGTGCAACTTAAGGGAAGCGTTTGAAGATCAGCTTAAATAAGAGAATAAAGAGATCATGAATTTAAGACAGTGAATCGCGGATTAAGCCGATGGCACAAGGGTTTTCGCAACCTTTCATTGACGGTGAGCACGCGTTGTTCATGCTTCGTCTGCCCGCCCTGTCACATATGGGAACAAGACGGTTCAAATTGGAAAGACTTGCGTAACCGATGTGGTCGCGCAAGGCCGATTCCTGCTATGGCGGACGCTCCCGCGAAGCCATCCAGGCCAGCGCGAGATAGACCGTCAGCATCAGCGCCTCGCCAAAGACCACGATCAAGCTGCCGCCATAGATCGCCGGAAACATCAATTCCATCACCGCCATCGATACCACGGTGATCAGCCACACAACCGCGCCCCAGGGGGTCGCGAGCCAAAGCCCGACCGCGGCGACGAGTTCGATGACGGCGAAATAGATCGTCGAAGCCTGCCAGGCGAGCGCTTGATTTTCGAACGCGTCGTCTTCGCCGCCGATGAAGCCCGTGACTTGCGCCCAATGGTAAAGGCCCTTGGCGACGGACAAAACCGCCATCACGCGCAGAAACAAAACCAGCCGGCGCGTCCAGACATGTTCGTCGTTCTCGACGCGTTCCGACGAGATCGCCTCGACCGACATCGCGTGGTCTTTGGAGGAGTCGCGGGTGGAGGTATCAGACATCTTTGATGGGCCGGCCGAGGGCGCTGGAAAAGGGCGTTGGAATGGGCTTTCGAGTGTCGAAACTTACTACTCAATGGCCCTTCGGCGCGGTAAAATCAATCGGCATGACGGGTAGCAATGGACGCGGTGACGTCAGCGCGACAAAGTGCTAGTTTCGAACAGAAAGACTACATCCTGCCGTCTCGGGAGATGACATCCATGGCGATCAAATTCGGCCGTCCGATCGAAATGCGGGATACGCCGCGCCAACAAAGCGCCCTTCCCGCTCCCAAGCTCGATCTGGCGATACGGCCGCGCCGCAACCGCAAGGCCGAATGGGCGCGCCGTTTGGTGCGCGAAAACGTCCTGACCACAGATGATCTGATCTGGCCTTTGTTTGTCGCAAGCGGCAACAATCAACGCAGCCAAGTCGGCTCGATGCCGGGCGTGGAGCGCCTGTCCGTCGATCAGGCGGTCGTCGAGGCCGAGCGCGCGATGAAACTCGACATTCCCTGCATCGCGCTGTTTCCCTATACCGACCCCGCCTTGCGCGACGAGCACGGCTCGGAAGCGGTCAACCCCGACAATCTCATCTGCCAATCGGTGCGCGCGATCAAGAAGGAATTTCCCGATCTCGGCGTGCTCTGCGACGTGGCGCTCGATCCCTTCACCAGCCACGGCCATGACGGGCTGATCGAGGACGGCAAAATCCTCAACGACGAAACGGTGGCGGTTTTGGTGCGCCAAGCGCTGGTGCAGGCGGAAGCGGGATGCGACATCATCGCGCCATCGGACATGATGGACGGCCGTGTCGGCGCGATCCGCCAAGGGCTCGATGCGGCGGGCTTTCTCGACGTGCAGATCATGTCCTATGCCGCGAAATATGCTTCCGCCTTCTACGGCCCGTTCCGCGACGCGGTGGGATCGGCCAAGACCTTGAGCGGCGACAAGCGCACCTACCAGATGGACAGCGCCAATTCGGACGAGGCGTTGCGCGAGGTCGAACTCGATATCGCCGAGGGCGCCGACATGGTGATGGTCAAGCCCGGCATGCCCTATCTCGACATCGTCCGCCGGGTCAAAGACACCTTCGGCATGCCGACCTTCGTCTATCAAGTATCCGGCGAATACGCGATGATCAGGGCGGCCGCGAATAATGGCTGGATCGACGGCGAGCGGGCCATGGTGGAAAGCCTCTTGGCATTCAAGCGGGCCGGCGCCAATGGCATTCTCACCTACTTCGCGCGCGAGGTGGCGGAGAGGCTGAAAAGCCGGAGCCCGTAGGGCGAGGAGTGAAACGACGACGAAATCCAAAGTCATGAGAAGTCCTGGATCGCTTCGTCGCATTCGCTCCTCGCGATGATGCAGATAGCGCGCCCTCCGCCATCATTGCGAGTGAATGCGCGGCCCTATCCCCGTCATCGCGAGCGAACGCGAAGCGATCCAGTGTCGCGATATCAGGCCCAAACATTTTTAAAAACGAAGTGCCCTTGTAAGCGCCTGACCGGCTCCCATGTCTTGAACTAGTGGTCCGATTCTAACATTTGCATCCCTTCTCGGCGACCACTTTTGCAAATGTTAGAATCAAAGGACACTAGCAACCCTATTGTTCTAGTGTGGCTTTTGGTTCAGAAGTCCGCATTATTTGTGCCGAGGGTTCGTCATGCGGACTTCTGAACCAAAAGCCACCCTAGTGGAGTTTTAGATTTGACATTCGCTTATTGAATTCGCGGTCACGGGGAGCGAATGTCAAATCTACTCCACTAGCGGATGGAGGACGGATCGTGTCGGATCATGATTTTGGAAATAGCGGCATCTCGCCCAATCCGGCTGGAATCCCTACGCATGCCTTCGATCCCCTCACCGAGCCGGAACTGTTTCGTGCCGTGCTGACGCGGCGGGTCTTCGCGTTTCTGATCGACCTCGTCGTGCTCTCGATCCCCGTGGTGCTTGGCTACGCTTTCATTCTCGTGTTCGGCCTGATCACGCTCGGGCTCGGCTGGGCGCTGTTCTGGCTGGCCTGGCCGGCGTCGATCATCTGGGCGATCGTCTATTACGGCGCATCCCTCGGTGGGCCGTATTCGGCGACGCTCGGCATGCGTGTGATGGATCTCGAACTGCGCACCTGGTACGGAGCGCCCGGCTATTTCGTGCTCGGCGCCATGCACGCGGTGCTGTTCTGGGTCTCGATCTCGTTCCTGACGCCGCTGGTGCTGCTGATCGGGCTGTTCAACGCCCGCCGCCGCCTGCTCCATGACATCATTTTAGGAACCGTGGTCATCAATCGCTCGGTCCGCGGGCCTGTGGGCCACCCGGCACGGGGTTTCTGAGCTTGCCCAGGAAAAAAGCGATGGGGGCCAAACGGTTTGCAAACCAATTGACCGTTAAGCTCGGCGGGGCGATGCTGCCAAGGCCGATTTTTTGGAAACCGACGACGTCCCGTGACCCAACATTCGCGTGATACCCCGCAATTCTATCTGACGGCGCCCTCGCCCTGCCCCTATCTGCCGGGCCGGCACGAGCGCAAGGTGTTCACGCATCTGGTGGGCGAGAAGGCGGGCGATCTCAACGACCTCCTCACCCATGGCGGCTTTCGGCGCAGCCAGTCGATCGCCTATCGGCCGGCCTGCGACCAGTGCCGCGCCTGCGTCTCGGTGCGCGTCGTCGCCAATGAGTTTCGGCCCTCGCGCAATTTCCGCAAGATTGTCGCCCGCAACGCCGACATCGCGGGCGAGCAGCGCAGCGCGGTGCCTACTTCCGAACAATATTCGGTCTTCCGCGCCTATCTCGACGCCCGACACCGCCACGGCGGGATGGCCGATATGACGGTGTTGGATTACGCCATGATGGTGGAAGACAGCCATGTCGAAACCCGCATCATCGAATATCGCCGCCGGCGCACCGCGAAAACCGCCACGGCTGAGCGCGGCCACGATCTGCTCGGCGTGGCGCTGACCGATGTGCTGAGCGACGGGCTGTCGATGGTGTATTCGTTCTTCGAGCCGTCGGAACAGAGCCGTTCGCTCCGCACCTTCATGATCCTCGACCACATCACCCGCGCCCGCAGGCTGGGCCTGCCTTACGTCTATCTCGGCTA
>DATGJS010000256.1:0-10545 GCA_035295025.1 Bradyrhizobium sp. | reverse complement strand
TCATCGCGAGGAGTGAAACGACGACGCGATCCAGGATTTCCTCGCGGCACTGGATCGCTTCGCTTTCGCTCGCGATGACGGCTCTCGTGTCCCGGGCGCGCCGCATCACGAAGTGGTGCGACGCAGAACCGGGACCCATCATGCGCTGCGTCCGGGGAACGCGTGCCCTAATCACCGTCATCGCGAGGAGCAACGCGACGACGCGATCCAGGACTTCGCGGGGCACTGGATCGCGTCGCTTCGCTCGCGATGACGAGCCTCATGTCCCGGGCTCGGATAGCAGCGCGATTACTCAAAACCGGCCCCGTGAAAAACCTCACGCCCGCCGACCCAGGTCGAAAGCGCCTTCATGTCGCGGATGGTCTCGGGCGTTACGGTCAGGAAATCGTCCGAGAGCACGGCGAAGTCGGCCAATTTACCCGGCTCGATCGAGCCGCGCGTTTTTTCCTCGCCAATGAGTTTCGCGTAGTTGATGGTGACAAGCTTGAGCAGCAGCGGGCGCGAGGCGATTTTCTGGTCCGCGCCATAGACGCCGTCCGAAATCGTGTCGCGGCTGGCCATATGATAGAGATTCCAAAACGGATTGAAGGGGATCACCGGGCTGTCGGTGCCGCCGGCAACCAGAAGGCCAGCATCGAGATAGGTCTTGACGGGTGTCACTTCGCTGGCCGTCTCCCATCCCCAATATTTCTTGAGGACGGGGGCGGCGAGATAAAGGTGATCCTGCGCCGAGACCGCGACATCCAGTTCTTTCAGTCGCGCGACCTGCTCGGGCCGCGAGACGAAGGCGTGTTCGACCGACCAGCGCTTGCCTTTGATCGAGGCGTCCTTGTCGGCCGCCGCATAGGCGTCGATAACCTCATCAAGCGCGGCATCCCCCACCGCGTGGGTGATCACGTGAAAGCCTTTGCGATTCAATTCACGCACGACCTCGGTGTAAGCGGATGGTGGCGACACGGTGAGGCCGGTGAACGTTCCGCCTTTGCCGTAAGGCTCGAGATAGGGTTTCGACAGATGCCCGCCCTCGAACCCGCCATCGACGATCAGCTTGACGCCATCGACCTTGAGCCAGTCATCGCCTTCGCCTTGATGCGTTCCCCAGGCCTCAATCGCTTTCCGCGCGGCTTCCGCCGAGCGCAGCGAAAAGCCCGGCATATAGACGGTCCAACGCAGCGTCAATTTTCCTTCCGCCTCCGCCTGCTTCATCAGGCGGTAAGCCTGGATCATATCGCCCTTGTAAGAGCCGGGGATACGGAGCGCCGTGATGCCGTAAGGCGCGACCGCTTTTTGGGTCGCCAGAATATCGTCCATGCCGACTGGCTTGGGGCGCGGCAAACTGACCAGCGCCTTGGCTTCGTCGAACAATTCGCCGGTGAGTTCGCCGGAGGCATCGCGGCTGATTTGTCCGCCCGGCGGCACCGGCGTGTTCTTGGTGATGTTCCACTTCTTCAGAGCGCTGGCGTTGAGAATATATTCGTGCCCGCCGCGCACCAGCACCACGGGCTTGCCGGGGGCTGCTTGTTCAAGCTCCTCGGCGGCCGGCAGGCGCTGCTCTTTCAATTGCGCCTCGTGCCAGTCAGAGTTGGAGACGATCACGGTGTCCGCGGGCGCGGAGGCGGCCGCGTTGGCGACCGTCATCAACAACTCGCCAAGCGAGCGGACATGGCTGAGATCGACGCCGGGGCCGCCGCCCTCGTTGTGGAAGTGGTCATCCGTGATGCCAGGCGCCACAAAGCGGCCCTTGAGGTCGATCACTCTCGTTCGCGGGCCGATATGCCGGCGCACGGACTCGTCGGACCCGGCCGCGACGAAACGATCGCCCGTGACGGCAAAAGCTTGCACCACGCGATTTTTTTCATCGGCGGTGAACACCTTGCCACCCACGAAAACCACATCGGCGGGAACGGGGGTGCGCGCCTGCGCGGCATTTGTCGCGGCGAATGCGGTGGCGATGAGGAGGGCGATTCGGAGATTCATTGGCATTCTTTCCTATCGGCCGTCATTGCGAGCGGTAGCGAAACAATCCAGAATCGTAAGAAAGACTGGATCGCGTCGTCGTTGCACTCCTCGCGATGACGAACTCGTTTTAAGCGGATGTCTGACCGGCGCGAGGGAGCCTACCCCGGATTGGCCTTCAATCCAGCCGCCTCGATGCCGGCGATGGCGCAGATTTCGTCATTGTCGGAGGTGTCGCCGGAAACGCCGATCGCCCCTAACAGCTTGCCGCCGTCCTGGATCAGCACACCGCCGGGCACCGGCACCAGGCGCCCTTGCGCGATCGTATTCACGGCGTCGATGAAATAAGCCTGTTCCTGCGCGCGCTGAAACAGCGCCCGCGAACCCATGCCCATCGCGAGCGCGCCATAGGCCTTGCCATGGGCGATTTCGGCCCGCATCAGGCTGGTGCCGTCCTGGGCGGCGGTGACCTTCACCGCGCCGCGCGCATCGAGAATGGTGATCACAAGCGGCTTGAGTTTCTTCTCGACGGCCTTGGCCAACGCGACATCGAGAATCTTGCGGGCGATGTCGAGGGTGAGTTCGGACATGGAAAGTTTCCTTAATGTTGAGCAGAGGATTGTCGGTTGGAATTTGCGCCATCGAGACTCATCGCGAGCGCGCGGGCGACATGCAACGCGGCGCGTTCGGTGCCGTCCTTGATTTGATGCCGGCACGAGGTGCCGTCGGCGATCACGAGCGTCTTGGCGTCCGCGCGCCGCACGGCGGGCAGCAGCGATAATTCGGCCATCTCGATCGAGGTCTCATAGGTGTCGGCGCCATAGCCGAAGGCGCCGGCCATGCCGCAACAGCTCGATTCGATGGTTTCGACCTTGAGGTTTGGAATGAGCCGCAACGCCTGCTCCACCGGCTTGAATGCGCCGAAGGATTTCTGGTGGCAATGGCCGTGCACGACCGCTTTTGCCGCGATCGGTTTCAGCGGCAGCGAAAGGCGCCCCGCGGTCGCCTCGCGCACCAGAAATTCCTCGAACATCAAGGCGTGCGCGCTGATGGTTTTGGCGGTTTCGTCCGAGCGCAACGACAGCAATTCGTCGCGCAGCGTCAAAAGGCAGCTCGGTTCGAGGCCGACGATGGCTACGCCGCGCGCGGCGAACGGCGCATAGGTCGCAACCAGACGATCGAGTTCGGCGCGGGCATGATCGACGAGCCCCGCCGAGAGGAAGGTGCGCCCGCAGCACAAGGGACGGCCGCGATCGAGCGGCCTTGGAAGATGGACGCGGTAGCCGCCGGCGACCAGCACGCGCAATGCGGCGTCGAGATTTTCCCGCTCATAAATTCGGTTGAAGGTGTCGGCGAAAAGAACAACCTCATGGCCGTCAACGGGACCGAAAACCTCGCCTGCGGGATCGAACACATCGCGCCGCCATTCGGGTAAGCTTCGTTTGGCGCTGATGCCGGCCACGCACTCCATCAGCGCACGCAACAGTTTGCTCCGGTTGCGCCCATTCGCAAGCGGCGCGAGACGCGAGAGCAATGGCGCATAATGCGGCAGAAAGCCGACCAGGCGATCCCTGAGCGACAGCCCATGTTTTTCGCGTCGCGCGGCCAGCACCTCGATTTTCATCTTCGCCATATCGACGCCGGTGGGACATTCGTGGCGGCAGGCTTTGCAGGACACGCAAAGCTTCATCGTCTCCATCATGTCATCGGACGACAACGCGTCGGGTCCGAGCTGGCCGGAGATCGCCAGCCGCAACGTATTGGCGCGGCCGCGCGTCACGTCCTTTTCGTTGCGGGTGGCGCGAAAAGACGGGCACATGACGCCGCCTTCGAGTTTACGGCAGGCGCCGTTGTTGTTGCACATTTCGACCGCGCCTTGAAAACCGCCGCCCGCGCCCGGATAGGCCGACCAATCGAGCGCGGTCTTAAAGTCGTTGACGCGGTAGACCGGCGGATAACGAAACAGCGCGCGGTCGTCCATCTCAGGCGGATCGACGATCTTGCCGGGGTTGAGCACGCATCCAGGGTCGAAGCGCTGCTTCACTTCCTTGAAATCGGCGATGATGCGCGCGCCGAACATGGTCTCGTGAAATTCCGAGCGCACCAGGCCGTCGCCATGTTCGCCCGAATGCGAGCCTTTATATTCGCGCACCATCGCGAAGGCTTCTTCGGCAATGCTACGCATCGCTTTCACGTCTTTTTCAAGCTTCAAATTCAGCACCGGGCGCACATGCAGACAGCCTTCGGACGCATGCGCATACATGGTGCCGCGGGTGCCGTGTTTGGCGAAGATCTTGTTCAACCGATCAGTATAGTCGGCAAGATGCGCCAAGGGCACCGCGCAATCCTCGACAAAGGAGACGGGCTTACCCTCTTGCTTCATCGACATCATGACATTGAGGCCGGAGGTACGAAAATCCGATATCGCCGCCTGTACGGCCGGCTCGACGACATCGATCACGCCGCCCCATTTGCGTGGCGGGTTGGTCCACGAGAAGCCGAGATCGCCCATTAGTTCGGAAAGCTGTTTCAGCTTCTCCAGATTCTCGGCCTGATCCTCTTCGGCGAATTCGACGATGAGAAGCGCGTCCGGATCGCCCTTGACCGTCGCCTCGATCACGGGCCGAAACATCGCGATATCGCGCCCGAGCGCAATCATGGTGCGATCGACCAGTTCGACCGCGATGGGCTTAAGCTTGACGAGATGCTGGGCGGCATCCATCGCTTCATAGAAGCTGCCGAAATGGCAGATTCCGAGCACTTTATTACGGATCACCGGCCAGAGCTTCAGCTCGACTCTTGTGGTAAAGGCCAGCGTTCCCTCCGAGCCGACCAGAAGATGCGCCATGTTGTTGGCGGCGTTGCGCGGGGTGAGCGCATCGAGATTATAGCCGCCGACGCGGCGTTGAACTTTGGGGAATTTGTCCGATATCTCGGCGGCCTCGCGCGCGCCGAGCGCGAGCATGTCGCGGAAGAGTTCGGACGCCTTGTCGCTCGGATTCGATCGCGTGAGGTCGCCCGCCACCTCGCCGAAATGCATCAACGTGCCATCGGCTAAAGCCGCATCCATCGCAAGCGTGTTGTCGCGCATGGTGCCGTAGCGCAACGAACGCCCGCCGCAGGAATTATTGCCGGCCATGCCGCCGATGGTGGCGCGCGAGGCCGTCGAGACATCGACCGGAAACCACAGGCCGTGTTTTTTCAGTTGCCGGTTGAGATCGTCGAGCACGATGCCCGGCTCGACCACGCAAGTTCGGTTCTCGATATCGAGCGAGAGCAGGCGGTTGAGGTGCTTGGAGAGGTCGACGACGATGCCGTCATTGATGGTCTGGCCGCATTGCGAGGTGCCGCCGCCGCGCGGCGTGACCTTGCGGCCCGCGTCGCGCGCGACGGCGAGCGCGCGCAGCGCTTCGTCGATCGTGCGGGGGACCACGACGCCCGCCGGCACGATCTGGTAGAACGAGGCGTCGGTCGCGTAGCGGCCGCGATTGAAGGAGTCGAAGAAGACCTCGCCCGTGATTTCGCGCGACAGCCGTTCTTGAAGCTTCAATGAGCCCGTGTCGGTCATTCCATCTCCATTGCGGGGTGCCGCATTGTACGCAATTTATCGATTGCTGCTGGAGAAATCGAATGCAATATGTTTGACAGCCAAAACAGAGGAAAAATCCATGACCAAGCACCAGGGACGTCATTTCCTGAACATTCCCGGACCGAGCCCAGTCCCGGACCGCGTGCTTCGCGCCATGGATATGCCAGTGATCGATCACCGCAGCGCCGAGTTCGCCGAACTCGGCAAGGAAGTGTTCGAGGGCTGCCAGAAGATCTTCAAGACCAAGGGGCCGGTGATCGTGTTTCCCTCCTCGGGGACCGGCGCCTGGGAAGCGGCCATCGTCAATACGCTCTCGCCCGGCGACAAGGTCTTGATGGTGGAGACCGGTCATTTCGCGACGCTGTGGCGGCAGATGGCGGCACGCTGGGGCATCGATGTGGATTTCCTCCCCGGCGACTGGCGTCGTGGCGCAAGCCCCACTGAGATCGAGGCGAAACTGACGGCGGATAAATCGCGCGCCATCAAGGCGGTGATGGTCGTCCACAACGAAACTTCAACGGGCGTGACCAGCCGGGTCGGTGAAATCCGCGGAGTCATGGACAAGGTCGGCCATCCGGCGCTGCTGTTGGTCGATACCATTTCCTCGCTCGGCTCGGTCGATTTCAAGCACGACGAGTGGAAGGTCGATGTCACCGTGAGCTGCTCGCAGAAAGGCTTCATGCTGCCGCCGGGCCTTGGCTTCAACGCGGTCTCCGACAAGGCGCGCGCCGCCGCCAAAACCAATAAAATGCCGCGTTCTTATTGGGATTGGGAAGAAATGCTCAAGCCCAACGCCAACGGTTTCTTCCCCTACACGCCCGCCACCAATCTGCTTTATGGCTTGCGCGAAGCCATTGCGATGATGCTTGAGGAAGGGCTCGACAACGTCTTTGCCCGCCACAAGCGCTTGGCGGCGGCGACGCGCGCGGCGGTGACGCATTGGGGGCTGGAAGTGCTATGCCAGGAGCCGTCCGAATATTCGCCCGTGCTGACCGCCGTGTTGATGCCGCCGGGCCATGACGCCGACCAGTTCCGCAAAATCGCGCTCGACAATTACAATATTTCGCTGGGTTCGGGCCTGTCGAAAGTCGCCGGCAAGGTGTTCCGGATCGGCCATCTTGGCGAGTGCAACGAACTCACGCTGCTGGGTGCGCTGTCGGGCGTGGAAATGGGGCTGACGGCGGCCGGCGTGCCGCATCGGGCCGGCGGCGTCGATGCCGCGATGAAGGCGTTGGAGGACCCCACCAAGGCCAACGCGCCAGTGTCCCGGTTCTGACATTCGTATCATGTTGCAGCAGGCACTTTTACGAATGTCAGAACCAAAGGAACACTGGCAAATAGCGGATTCTAGTGTGGTTTTCGATTTGAGTTTCGCTTGGAGAACTCGCCGCAACACTGAAGCGAATGTCAAATCGACCACACTAGGCATTTAAAGATAGTCAAGACCTGAAACGCCGCCTTTCAGATTGGCGGCATTTGCGCTGATGCATCAATACCCTCATAGTAGACGTAAAAGTTGGCGGGGAGGTTGAGCAAGATGCGGCTTCGGTTGAAGGCCACCCATGTCGTGCTGGCGATGCTCTGCGTCATGTACTTCATCACCTATGTCGATCGGGTGAACATCGGCACGGCGGCCGGCGAAATCCAGAAGGAATTCCATCTCTCCAACACCCAGCTCGGCCTGGTTTTCTCGGCTTTTGCCTATCCTTATCTGCTGTTTCAGGTGATCGGCGGCTGGGTCGGCGATCATTTCGGTCCGCGGCGGACGCTGTTCTGGTGCGGTTTGATCTGGGCGGCCGCGACCATCCTGACCGGCTTCGTCACGGGCCTGGCGACGCTGTTCATGGCCCGTGTCGCCCTCGGCTTCGGCGAGGGGGCGACCTTCCCGACCGCGACACGGGCGATGCAGAATTGGACCGCGCCGGGCGATCGCGGCATGGCCCAAGGGTTGACGCACGCCTTTTCGCGTCTCGGGAATTTCGTCACGCCGCCTTTAATCGCGGTCCTGATAGCCTGGCTGACCTGGCGTGGCTCCTTTGTCGTGCTGGGATTGGTGAGCCTGATCTGGGGCTTGGTCTGGGTGCTTTATTTCCGCAACGAGCCCGGGGATCACCCTTCGATCACGGCCGAAGAACTGGCATCGCTTCCGCCGCGCTCATTGGCGGTGCGTTCCAAGGTGCCCTGGGGGCCGTTATTGCGGCGGATGTGGCCGGTGACGCTGACTTATTTCTGCTACGGCTGGTGCTTATGGCTTTACCTGAACTGGCTGCCCTCGTTTTTCAAGAATACCTATCACCTCGATCTAAAGGACACGGCGCTGTTTTCCGCCGGCGTGTTCCTTGCCGGGGTGGTCGGTGACAGCGTCGGCGGTGTTCTGTCGGACGATATTTTGCGGCGAACGGGCCGGGTTCGGTGGGCCCGGCTTTCGGTCACGGTGACGGGCTTTGCCGGCGCGTTGTTGTCGCTGTTTCCGATACTCTT
Source organism: Bradyrhizobium sp. (assembly GCA_035295025.1). Lineage (GTDB taxonomy): Bacteria > Pseudomonadota > Alphaproteobacteria > Rhizobiales > Xanthobacteraceae > Bradyrhizobium. The sequence continues at coordinate 2,519 of DATGJS010000256.1, read as the reverse complement.
CACCCGCGACATCACGATGGTGACGCTTTGCCTGTCGGCGGGCTTTTTCTTCGCCGAAATCACCATCGGCCCGATGTGGTCGGTGCCGATGGATATCGCGCCGAAATATTCCGGCACGGCGGCGGGGCTGATGAACACCGGCTCGGCCTTGGCCGCGATCACTTCCCCGCTCGTGGCCGGCTATGTGATCGACGTGACCGGCAATTGGTATCTGCCGTTCATCATGTCGATCGGGCTGTTATTGCTCGGCGGCCTCTCGGCCTTCCTGATGCACCCGGAGACGCCGTTTGAGGAGGTGGAGCTGACGGTGTCAGGCGGGCGGCCGGTCGCGGCGGAATGAGCCTTAACGTTTCGCTTGGCGAAACTTCCAACAGGCTTACCCAGAGGGATATCCATCCGAAAGCGATGCAATGCCCTGCTATTCCGGTAGGGAGACGGGGGTAGGCTCCCTTCTTATGGATTGACGGTATTCCCCCGCTGGAGGACAAGGCCGCCAATTGGTGATACTCGAACGCCTTGAGAAAGATTCCCGGGAGTTGCGCCAGATGGCTCTGCATACAGGACGGCATTTTCTTCAGATTCCAGGCCCTACCAATATACCGGACCGCGTCTTGCGGGCCATGGATATGCCGACGCTGGACCATCGCGGTCCGGAATTCGCCGAACTCGGCTATGCCGTCTTTTCCGGCCTTCAGCGTATTTTCCGCACCAAACAGCCGGTGATCATTTTTCCCTCGTCGGGCACCGGCGCCTGGGAAGCGGCCATCGTCAATACGCTGTCGCCGGGCGACAAGGTGCTGCTCGCCGAGACCGGCCAGTTCGCGGTGCTGTGGCGGGGCATCGCCGAGAAATTCAAACTCGACCTGGAATTTCTGCCCACCGATTGGCGGCGCGGCGCCGATGTCGCGGCGATCGAGGCGAAGCTCGCCGCCGATCGTACCCACAAAATCAAGGCCGTGCTGGTCATCCACAATGAGACTTCGACCGGCTGCGTCACCCATCCACTCGATGTCCGCAAAGCGCTCAATCGCGCCAATCATCCGGCGCTCTTGATGGTCGATACCATCTCAGGGTTAGCCTCGCTCGAATATGAGCACGACGCCTGGGGGGTCGATGTCGCCGTCGGCGGCTCGCAAAAGGGCATGATGCTGCCGCCGGGCTTGAGCTTCAACGCGATCTCTGAAAAGGCGCTCGCCGCCTCCAAAGCCAATAGTTCGCTGCGCTCCTATTGGGACTGGCACGACATGCTCGAAATCAATAAGGCGGGCACTTTCCCTTACACGCCGGCGGTCAATCTGCTGTACGCGCTGCGCGAGGCCATCAAGATGCTGGAGGAGGAAGGGCTTGAGAATGTCTTCGCCCGTCACAAGCGCCATGGTGCGGCCACCCGCGCGGCGGCCAAGGCGTGGGGCCTGGAGCTTGTCTGCCTCGATCCGCAAGCCTACTCGCCCGCGCTGACCGCTGTCATGGTGGGCGAGGGGCATGACGCTGACGCTTTCCGGAAAATCGTGTTGGAGAATTTCGACATGTCGCTCGGGACTGGTCTGGGTAAGCTCAAGGGCAGAGCGTTCCGGATCGGCCATATCGGGCACTTCAACGATCTCATGCTGATGGGGACGTTATCGGGCGTCGAAATGGGGCTCGATCTGGCCAAGGTGCCGCATCGTGGCGGCGGGGTGATCGCCGCCATGGATGTCCTGAAGAAGCGCGATGTGGTGGCCATGGCTCAATCGAAGGCGGCCGTGGCCTGACGTATCCACCGACAACGTCTCAAGAATAGAAAGAGCGTGCCATGAACGCCCCCGCAAGCGCCAATGAAGATCTGATCTATTCGGTCACAGACGGCATCGCCCGGATCACCTTCAACCGTCCGCAGGCGCGCAACGCTCTGACCTTTGCGATGTATGAGCGGATGGCCGCGATCTGCGAGAGCGTCAACGCCGACCGCTCGATCAAGGCCATGATCTTGACCGGCGCGGGCGACAAGGCGTTTGCCTCGGGCACCGATATTTCGCAATTCCGCGCCTTCAAGACCGCGCAGGATTCGCTCGATTATGAAGCGCGGATCGATCGTGTGCTCGGTACGCTGGAGCAGGTCCGCGTGCCGGTCATCGCGGCGATCGCGGGCGCTTGCACCGGCGGCGGCGCCGGGATCGCGGCCTGTTGCGACATAAGGATCGGCACCGCGGCCACCAGAATCGGTTTTCCGATCGCACGCACGCTCGGCAATTGCCTGTCGATGTCCAATATTTCCAGGCTCGTCTCACTGATCGGGCCGGCGCGGACCAAGGATTTGATTTTCAAGGCGCGCCTGGTCGAAGCCCCCGAAGCGCTTGCGCTCGGACTGCTCAACGAGATCGTGCCCGATGTCGAGACGTTGCAAGCCCGCGCCGATGAGACGGCGAAGCTCGTCGCCGGCCATGCACCGATCACACTCGAAGTGACCAAGGAAGCGGTGCGCCGCATCCGCCGCACGCTGTCGCGCGACGAGGGCGAGGATTTGATCCTCAAGGCCTATA
>DATGJS010000255.1:0-14908 GCA_035295025.1 Bradyrhizobium sp. | reverse complement strand
GGCGGCGTCACCAATGACATTGTCGGCCCGGCGCTGCTCGGCGGCCTCGTCTTGATCGTGATGCTGATCGGATTCACGGTGATGCAACACGCCTTCGCCGGCGGCGGCGCCACCACCGGGATCGTCTCCGATGTCGAGCGGCGGGCCTTGGCGCTCACCGGATCGGGCGATCTGATCTGGGACTGGGACGTTTCCGCCGACAAGGTTTTCACCAGCCCCGAGACCGAAGCCCTGCTCGGCCTCAAACGCGGCACGCTGGAGGGCCCGGCCGCCAAATGGTTAGAGGTGCTGCACCCGCTCGACCAGGATCGCTTCCGCGCCGCGCTCGACAGCGTGCTCGACCAGCGCCGCGGGCGCCTGGTGCAGGATTTCCGCCTGCGCACCCCGGACGGGCACTTCATGTGGTTCGCGCTGAAGGCGCGGCCCGTCGTCGGCTCCGACGGCGAGGTCTCACGCGTCATCGGCACGCTGACCGACGTGACCGAGATCAAGAACGCCGAGGAGCGCATGCTCCATGACTCGGTGCATGACAACCTCACCGGATTGCCGAACCGCAAATTGTTCATCGACCGCTTGAACGCGGTGGCCAATTTCGCCAAGACCATGCCGACTTTGCGGCCGACATTGATGGTCATCGACCTCGATCGCTTCAAACAGGTCAACGACTCCGTCGGGATTGCGGTCGGCGATTCCATCCTGTTGACATTGGCGCGGCGGATAACCCGCATCCTCAAACCGCAAGATACGCTGGCGCGGCTGGCCGGCGATCAGTTCGGCCTGATCCTGATGTCGGAGCAAGACCCGACGCGCATCACCGCGTTCGCCGAAACCATCCGCAAGACCATTCGCGCACCGATTGCCTTCAACGACCGCGAGATTTTCCTCACCGCCTCCATCGGACTGGCGCTCTGCGATCCCCAAATTCCGCTCTCCGACGAAATCATCAAGGACGCCGAGCTTGCGATGTATCATTCCAAGCGCATCGGCGGCGACCGCATCGATGTCTACAAGCCCGCGATGCGCGCCCGAAAGACCGACCGGCTGACGTTGGAGAGCGAATTGCGCCGCGCCATCGAGCGCGAGGAGATCACGATTCTTTATCAACCGATTGTCCGGCTGGAAGACCGCTCCATCGCCGGATTCGAGGCGCTCGCGCGCTGGGACCATCCCAAGCTCGGGCGGATGTCGCCGGTCGAATTCATCGCCATCGCGGAAGAGACCGGCCTGATCGTCGATCTCGGAATGTCCGTTCTCGACCAGACCGCCAAGCAGCTCGCAATATGGCAGCGGGCGATGCGCTCGCGCGAGCCGATCTTTGCCAGCGTCAATGTCTCCTCGCGTCAATTGCTGCGGCACGATTTGATTCACGACATTCGCACCGTGCTTTCGCGCTCCTCGGTGGCGCGCGGCACGCTCAAGCTCGAATTGACGGAATCGCTTGTAATGGAAAATCCGGAACACGCCGCGCAAATGTTGACCCGCATCCGCGAACTCGGCACCGGCCTGTCGCTCGACGATTTCGGCACCGGTCACTCGTCGCTGGCTTATTTGCAGCGCTTTCCGTTCGACACCATCAAGATCGACCAATCATTCGTGCGCACCACGAGCCGCGGCACCCGCCCCGTGATCTTGAAATCGATCATCGCGCTCGCCCATGATCTCGGCATGGACGTGGTCGCCGAAGGCGCCGAGACCGATTCCGACGCGGTCGAGCTTTACCAATTGGGCTGCGAATACGCGCAAGGTTTTGTCTTCGGGGAACCGATGGACGCCGACGCCGCGATGCGGCTTTTGACCGAGACCCGGCTGGAGACGGCGGGTTAGGGCTGCTTATGGCTCCCCGCTTGCGCGAGGATGACGGATGCTCGGCATCCGCTTGAAGCGCACGCTTTTGCCATCCGGCAGGCGCGTGGCGATGTAGCCCGCCTCGATGCAGGCTTCGCGCTGCGGCATCCGTTCCTGGGGACTGCGCAAGGTCTCCCACCACGAAGCGCGGTGCGCCGCGCGCGGCAAGGCCGCATCGATGATCGCCTCGATTTCCTCGAAACTCAGCACGAATTCCGCGAGCTTTTGTTTCTTCAGATAGTCGCGCAGCGCGTCGTAATGGGTCACGGGATCCTCAAAGCGACAAGGCGATCGTAAAGCGAACGAAGCCAAAGGCTGCGCCCGGCGAACGGCCATATGTTCCTTTTATCGCAACCGTCCGAACAATGACTCTCAAAAAGCGCATTGGGCGATAGGTCGCCGATTCAAAGTTCCACACGCCACCCTTTTTTCATCGCACCACGCAACGAAGCATTAACGCAGTATGGCGCGACAAAACCGGAGTTTAAGTCGATGACAACCATTCTGGGCGCATCCCCTGAGGGCGGGAGCGAATGATGGGAATTGAACTGCCCATAGACACGGCCACTGACACGGTGAACCGGCCTTGGCGGCTTTCAGCAAAATTGCTGATCGTTTCCTCCATTGTCACGGTGATCGGCTTTTCGGCGATCTGCGCCAGCGTGATGCTCAACATGCGTCACAGCGACGAAGAATTGGCGCGCCGGACGCTCGAAAACCTCGCCGCGGGCATCGATTTCGACATCGGCCGGACCGTCGAGCTGTACGACCTGTCGCTGCGCGCGGTGGTGAGCAACATGGCCGCGCCGGGGATCAACGAAGTCAGCAAACCGCTGCGGCAATTGATCCTGTTCGATCACGCCGCCACCGCCAAGCATTTTGGCACGATTCAGGTGTTCGACGCGACCGGCAAGCTGATCATCGACGCTTCGACGCTCGACCCACCTCCGGAAGACCGCAGCGACGAGGACTATTTCAAGGTTCACCGCGACCAGCCTGATGTGGATCTGTTCATCAGCCGCCCAATGCTTTACCATGGCACCTACGCCATCGTACTCAGCCGCCGCATCACGGACGAAGCCGGCCGCTTTCTCGGCGTGGTCGCTGGCTCGATCCGCTTCTCTTATTTTCACGAGCTGTTCGGCCGTCTTAATCTCGGGCCTAACGATATCATCGCTGTATTCCGCCGCGACGGCACCGTGATCATGCGGATGCCGTTTGACCTCGACGTGATCGGCAGGAATCTCGGCGATCTGCCTGGTGTGAAACGGGCCCTTTCTGAGCCGAGCGGTTCCATCTCCGTGGGCGCCACTGCCACCCAGCAACCCCGGCTTTATGTTTGGCGCGACGGCATGCGGCCGCTCGTCGTGCTCGTCGGCAAGCGGTGGAGCGACATTTACGAACTCTGGCGCGTGGAAGCGACGCGGATCGGCGCCATCATCGCCGTGCTCGTGGTGTTCGTGCTCGGCGTGACGCTGTTTCTGGCGCGCGAAATCGGCCGGCGCGCCGACGCCGAGGAAAAGCTTGAGGAGCTCGCCACCACGGATTCGCTCACGGGGTTGCGAAACCGCCGCAAATTCGATGCGGCGATCGATGCTGAATGGCGGCGCGCGGCGCGCCATCGCCAACCGCTCGCTTTGCTGATGATCGACGCCGACCATTTCAAATTTTTCAACGACACTTACGGGCATCAGGCCGGCGATGAAGTGCTGGTCGGCATCGCCATTTGCATTTCCGATTCGGTGCGCCGCACCAGCGACTGCGCGGCGCGCTACGGCGGCGAAGAGTTCGCCGTCCTGTTGCCGGAGCTGTTGCCCAAACAGGCCTTTATGGTCGCCGAGACGATCCGTCTCAAGGTCGAGCAATGGTGCGGCGAAAACGCCACCACCACGGTCAGCATCGGCGTCGCCAGCATGATCCCCCAAGCCGATACCGAATGGATGGAACTCGTAAAAACGGCCGACCGCGCGCTGTATGCGGCCAAGGAAGGCGGCCGCAACCGCACCGTCTTGGCGGGCACCTCAAAGCTGTCGCTGGTGGCTTAACCTGACCCCCATGTCATTCCGCACGGCGCGCCTACGCGCCTGCGGTCACTTCCCGAGATATTTTGCCATCTCCGCGCGCAGGCCCTCGCGCAATTCCTCGCGCGCCATGCCGAAAGCGATGTTGGCGCGAAGGAAACCGGCCTTCGAGCCGCAATCGTGCCGCTCGCCGTCGAATTCGACGCCGTAGAATTTTTGGGTCTTGGCAAGCCCGATCATGGCATCGGTGAGCTGAATCTCGCCGCCGGCGGCGCGCTCCTGGGTTTGCAGGATTTTGAAAATCTCCGGTTGCAGAATGTAGCGCCCGGTGATCGAGAGATTCGACGGCGCGGTGCCCTTCGGCGGCTTTTCCACCATCCCGTCAACCTCGAACACCCCGCCGTGACGCTTGCCGACACCGCAAATGCCATATTGATGGGTCAAATGATCGGGTACGGCCTCCACCGCGATCAGGTTGGACTTCGCGCCGAGCTTGCCCGCGGCCTCGATCATCTGCGCCAGACATCCTTGCGTGTGAAGCACGAGTTCATCCGGCAGCACCACCGCGAATGGTTCGTCCCCGACGATATCGCGCGCGCACCAGACCGCGTGGCCGAGGCCAAGCGGCGCCTGCTGACGCGTGAAACTCATCGCACCGGCTTCCGGCTGGTCGCGGGCCAAAATCGCGATCTCGGCCTTTTTGCCGCGCGCCGCAAGCGTGGCATCGAGCTCATACATGCGGTCGAAATGATCCTCGATCACGCCCTTGTTGCGGCCGGTGACAAAGATGAAATGCTCGATGCCGGCTTCCTTGGCCTCCTCGACCACATATTGGATCAGCGGCTTATCGACGATGGTCAGCATCTCCTTGGGCATCGCCTTGGTGGCGGGCAGCACGCGGGTACCAAGACCGGCGACCGGAAAGACGGCTTTGCGGATTTTCATGACGGCGGCACTACCTTGCAAACTTTGCGGGAAAACGACGCTTGGTAACCGGTTTATGGCAAAAGGACAAAGGCCGATATGGCTTCGCGGTTCCGAACCATCCGCCGCTCTCCAATGAGAGCCCCAAAATCATTTCACGCAAAATGAGCCTTTGTTAAGCTATTGGAAACCGTCAACCCACCTCCTGAAAGAGGGGCGGCAAAGAGGGCAGACCGGCGAGAGGACCGATGCGGCGAATAGGCGCGATCTTTTGTGCGATGATTGTCACCACGGCGCTCAGCCGAGGCGATGAAGCGCGGGCGCAATCGCCTGGCGGCCATCCGCTCGATTTTCTCGGCGCTCTTTTTGGCGGCAGCGCTTCCAAAAACACCCCCTCCGATGGTCCCGCGGCGCCCCCAGCTTCGGCGCCGGGCTCGCCGCCACCCTGGAGCGGGGAAGACGGCGCTTCCGGCCATCCGCTGATGACGGCCGGCGCGATCCGGCAGGCGGCGGCGAATTTCGACAATTGCATCGCCGCGATGTGGCCGGACGCCGCGCGGCGCAATATTTCGCAAGACAGTTTTCAGCGCTTCACGGCGGGTCTCACACCCGACCTGCGCATCATGGATCTGCTCGACTCGCAGCCGGAATTCACCAAGTCGATCTGGGATTATCTCGACATTTTGGTCAATGATGTCAGGCTGGCCAAAGGCCGCGAGATTCTCGCCAAATACAAACCGCAGTTCGATGCGGCCGAGAAAACCTATGGCGTCGATCGCCACGTGATCGCGGCGATCTGGGGCATCGAATCCAACTACTCGGCGCAAATGGGCGATCGCAGCGTTCTGCAATCGACCGCGACGCTTGCCTGCGTCGGCCGCCGCCAGAAATATTTCAAGGACGAGTTTCTTTCGGCGCTCGAAATTCTTCATCGCGGCGATTTGCGCCCCGAACAAATGCGCGGCTCCTGGGCCGGCGCCTTTGGCCCTACCCAATTCATGCCGACCGCCTTCAAGCGCTATGCGGTGGATGCCGACGGCGACGGCCGCCGCGATGTCGTCGATGACCCGGCCGACCTCATCGCTTCCACCGCCAACAATCTGAAAAAGGACGGTTGGATCAGCGGCGAAAGCTGGGGTTACGAGGTCGTGGTCCCCAAGGGTTTCAACTATATGCTCGCCGATCGTTCCAAGGCGATGACGCCGGCCCAATGGGAGCATTTGGGCCTCAAGCGCGCCAACGGCCAGCCCTTCCCGGCCACGAGCGAAAAGGCGTATTTGTTGATGCCGGCGGGTGCCGAAGGGCCCGCCTTTCTGATGCTGCAGAATTTCCGCGTGATCCTGAAATATAATCCGGCCGAGGCCTACGCGCTTGCGATCGGCCATTTCGCCGACCGGTTGCGCGGCGGGCCGCCCTTCGTGCAGCCCTGGCCCCGGCAGGAACGGGAATTGTCGCGCGCCGAGCGGCTGGAACTACAACAATTATTGGCGCAGCGCGGATTTTACCGCGGGACGCCGGACGGGCAATTCGGCGGCGAAACAAGGGAGGCCTTGCGCGGCTTCCAGGCCTCGATCGGGGCGCCCGCGGATGGATTTGCCTCTTCCGAGGTTCTGGAACGGCTTCGCCGGCCCTGATGGGGCCGAAAAAGCCCCACAGCCACCCTTTTTACGGCTGAAAATCTGCCCGCTTGCGGCCCGATTCCGCTATTATGCGTTTTATCCGGACGAATTTGGCGACGAAGCTCTATGCCGACAATCAAATTCTTTTCACGGCTATTGACCCAAAGCGGCCCGCAGATGGTTTTGGCCGTCGCGCTATCGATGGGAATAGCCGTGCCGGCATCGGCGCAGTTTTTCTTTTTCGGCGGACCGCCACGGCCGCAGCCGCCGCCCCAACAAGCCCCGCAAGCCCCCGCGCCGGCCCCCTCAAGGGGAATCAGCAGCTGGTTCGGCGGCGACCTGTTTGCGCCCTTCCAGCAGCAGGCCCCGAAGCGGGTCGAGAATTTTTCAAAGGCCCCGCCGCCGGAAAAGCGCGACACCATCGCCGAACGCAATGTGCTCGTGCTTGGCGACGCCATGGCGGACTGGCTCGCCTACGGCCTTGAGGATGCCTACACCGAGCAACCGGATATAGGCGTGATCCGCCGCTCCAAGACGGTATCCGGCTTGATCCGCTATCAGCCCAAGGGCGATCCGGTGGATTGGGCCGGTGCGGCGAAAACCATCCTGGCCACGGAGACGCCCGATATCATCGTCGTCATGCTCGGCCTCAACGACCGCGTCGCGATGCGCGAGGCGGCTGCCGAAAAGCCGGACGGCAAGGGCGGCGACAAAAAAGGCGACAAAAAAGATGCCCGCGGCAAAGCCGGCGAGGCGAAATCCGCCGCCAAAAATGACGAGGCGAGCGAGGCCAATAAGCCCGAAGAAAAAGTGCTCGATGCCGAATTGTCGCCCGATGACGCCGACAATGGCGACATTCCCCAGGTGATGGCGCCGGAAAAAGGCGCGCGTTCGCTGAACGGTCTCGTCGAATTTCGCGACGATCACTGGGTCGAGCTCTACAGCAAGAAAATCGACGAGATGATCGGCATCGTGAAATCCAAGGGCGTGCCGGTGGTGTGGGTGGGCCTGCCGGCGGTTCGCGGCGCAAAGGCAACCGCCGACATGTTGTTTTTGGATTCGCTCTATCGCGAAGCCGCCGCCAAGGCCGGCATCACCTATGTCGATGTCTGGGATGGCTTTGTCGATGACGCCGGACGTTTCCTGCAACAGGGTCCCGATTTCGAAGGCCAGATCCGCCGCCTGCGCTCCTATGACGGGGTGTTTTTCACCAGACCCGGCGCACGCAAGCTTGCCCATTATGTCGAGCGCGAAATCACCCGCCTGTTGGTGTCGCGCTCTGGACCAATCGCGTTGCCGAGCGAACCCGCCATTCCCGATGCCAATGCCCAGCCGGGACAACCGGCGCCGCGGCCCTTGGCGGGGCCGATTTTGCCGCTGGTGGCGTCTTCCGTCGGCACCGATCAATTGCTCGGCGGCCCAGGCGCGCGCCCTGCAGCGGTCGATGCGCTCGCCGCGCGCACCTTGGTGAAAGGCGAACCCCTGGCGCCACCCGCCGGGCGCGCCGACGATTTCGTTTGGCCGCGCCGGGAAGTCGGACGCGAGCAGGCGAGAGGCGATACGCCAGTGGCTTCCGTCTCGCCTGACGGAAGCCCGGCCGGCCTATCGCCGGCGGGATCGGCGAAGCCCAAAAAACCCGCCACGGCCCAACCGGCCGCGCCGGCTCCCGCGCAGCCGCCGCCTGAGCCGCCCTCGCTTCGAAACCTGTTCGGCTTTGGCGGACCATCGCGCCAGGTACAACCATCGCCGCCGCCTCGCACGCCCGCTCCCAACGTGCCGCGGCCGCCGGCCAATGTCGGCCGCTCGGCGTCAGTGCCGTCGGGCGAGATCACGCGGTAATTCGATAACGGCGGCCACGCGGGCCGGCTGCCGTTTTAAGCTGGGTTCTTCATTCACGATGGCGCGTCTTCGTCTTCCGTTGACTCCACGACGGCGACGGGTAGCCTTTCAGCGCCAAGGACATAAAAATCGATCAACGATCGAGAGGCGCGCCATGACCGTGACGATCCGTCAGCTTCACCCGCATTTTTTTGGCGAAGTCTCAGGCATCGATCTAGGACACCCCCTCAGCTCCGAACAGGCCAGCACGATCGAAGCCGGCATGGACAAATTCGCCGTTCTGCTGTTTCGCGATCAAGACATCACCGACGCGCAACAACTGGCCTTCGCCTTGAATTTCGGCGAACGCGAGAACGCCCGTGGCGGCACCGTCACCAAAAAGGAAGACTACCGCCTCACATCGGGGCTGAACGACGTCTCCAATCTCGGCAAGGATGGCCGACCGCTGCCGCGCGACCATCGCACTCATCTTTTCAATCTCGGCAATTGCCTTTGGCATTCCGACAGTTCGTTCCGCGCCATCCCGGCTAAATTCTCGCTGCTTTCGGCGCGCATCGTCAATCCCAAGGGCGGCAATACCGAATTCGCCGACATGCGCGCGGCCTATGATGCGCTCGACGACGACACCAAGGCCGAGATCGAGGATCTGATCTGCGAACATTCGCTGATGTATTCGCGCGGCTCGCTGGGTTTCCTCGATTACAGCGAGGAAGAAAAGAAGATGTTCAAGCCGGTGCTGCAACGGCTGGTGCGCACCCATCCGGCGCACGGCCGCAAATCGCTTTATCTATCCTCGCATGCCGGTGCGGTTCTTGGCATGAGCGTGCCGGAAGGACGGCTGCTGCTGCGCGATCTCACCGAACACGCCACACAGCCGGAATTCGTCTACGTCCATCAATGGAAGGTGCATGACCTCGTGATGTGGGACAACCGGCAAACCATGCATCGCGTGCGCCGTTACGACCCCTCGCAGCCCCGCGACATGCGGCGCGCCACCGTGGCCGGCACCGAGCCCACCGTCGCGCAACAGGCGGCGGAGTAGCGGGCGCGGTAAACCAGAAAAAAGACCGCCGTCCCTGCGAAAGCGGGGGGGCGACTCTGTGGGGGGTGTTGGCCGCTGGCGCTACGCATGCCCCGCTTCGTTCGACAGCATGCCCGGATCGATTCCGATCTTGCGCAGCGCGCGGGCATATTTTTCTTCGACATCGCCGCCGAAAATCAAATCCTGGTCGGCGTCGCAATGCAGCCAGCCATTGTCTTGGATTTCGCTTTCAAGCTGGCCCGCCGCCCAGCCGGCATAACCCAACGCGAGTATCGCGTGCTTCGGCCCCGAACCCGCGGCGATGGCTTTGAGGATATCGACGGTCGCGGTCAGGCAAATCTCGTCGTCGATCCGCAAGGTCGCATCTTGAATAAAGAAATCACTGGAATGCAGTACGAAGCCGCGGCCTGTCTCCACCGGACCGCCCTTGAGCACCTTCAGCGTCTCGGCATTCTCAGGCAATTTGATCTGGTCGGCCTTCTTGATGATGTCGAGCTGGACCAACAGGCCCGGGAAATCGATGCTGCCGGCCGGACGGTTAACGATGATCCCCATCGCGCCCTCGGCGGAGTGGGCGCAGAGATAGATCACCGAACGCTCGAAACGAGGATCGCCCATGACGGGCATGGCGATCAATAATTGACCGTCCAGATAGCGATGGCCTTCTTCGCCTGTGGCCTTGCGACGAACCGCTTTCGATCTTTTGCCTTCAGCTCTCATCGCCCAAGACTCGCTTGAATTAACCATCCTGATATTGGGTTTGGGTTCTGTCAATCAAGGCATCGGGAACGCCGGATCCAAGGCCGGACGCAACTTATTAACCTGCGGAAGCGCTTCAACTCGCATCACAAGCAATTCAATGGCTTCTGGTCCCGCATGGCCTTAAACGATGCTTCCATGACCCCCATCGCTCCCCCGCGCGCCGCGCAACCACTCGCTTTCCGCCACCCTCGATCGGCGCTCCTTGCGCTGACCGCACTCGTTTTCCTGCCCTCCGTACAAGCGCATGCCGAGGATGCCTCGCCCTGGCAAAAAAGCGCGCATGCCGCCATGCGGCTGTTGGCGGGATCGCGCAGCGGGCCGGTATTGCTCGGCGGCATCGCGCTTCACCTCGACCCCGGCTGGAAAACCTACTGGCGCACCTCGGGCGATTCCGGCGTGCCGCCCCGCTTCGATTTCTCCAAATCGGACAATGTCGAGGCGGTGACGGTGTTGTGGCCCGCGCCGACAAAATTCGACGACGGCGCCGGCGGCACTTCGCTCGGCTATCACGATCAGGTCGTGCTGCCGCTGCGAATCGTGCCGAAAAACAACGACAAGCCGGTGACGCTTCGCGCCGAGGTCGATTACGCGGTGTGCGAAAAACTCTGTATTCCGGTCGAGGCCCGCGCCGAGCTTGCCTTCGCCAGCGTTGCCAGCACCGAAGATGGCGCTTTGCATGCGGCGCTCGACGCCGTGCCGAAGCCCGCTTCGATCGGCGATCCCAATCCGCTCACCATACGCAACGTCAAGCGCGAAGGAAAATCGACCGTATTGGTCGATGTGCTCGCCCCTGAGGCAAAACCCGTCAATCTGTTTGTGGAAGGACCGACACCGGACTGGTCGCTGCCGGTTCCCAAACTTCTCGACCATGGCCCTGCCGGCGTCAAACGCTTCGCCTTCGCGCTCGATGGTATGCCGCAGGGAAGCAACCCTGAGGGCGCCGCGCTCAAGCTGACGCTGGTCGGCGGCGAGCAAGCTTACGAATTCAATATCAATCTCGAATAGAGGCCGCTTCGAAACAACCAACCGAATCTTAACGAAATATTGATAGGCCGAAATCTTCCCCGCATCGCTGGCGGCATGAGGATGTCCTGCTTTGGCCGTGATGGATTCCCAACCCGCAACTCCGCCGCCGACGGGATTACAAACCCGGCTGCGATCGATATTGAGCGGTCTGCTTGGTAATTCCACCGGCGCCTCCTCCAACGAAGCCACGGTGACGCGGCGGCTGGCCGCCACGATCTTCGTCATCCGCGTCTTGAGCGCCGCGCTCGCTTATGCCTCGCAAATCCTGCTCGCCCGCTGGATGGGCAGCTCCGATTATGGCGTTTATGTCTATGTGTGGACTTGGGTGCTGCTGCTCGGCAGCATGATGGATTTCGGCATCTCATCATCGGCGCAGAAGATCATTCCGGAATACCGCGCCCGCGGCGAGCACGCGCTGTTGCGCGGCTTTCTTTCCGGCAGCCGCTGGATGACCTTTTTCATTTCCTCGATCGTTTCGGGATTGTTGGCCGGCCTGGTAAAGCTGCTGAGGCCCTGGATCGAGGAGAACACCATCGTTCCGCTTTACGTGGGCTGTCTCACTTTACCCGCCTTCGTGGTGGCCAACACCCAGGATGGCATCGCGCGCTCCCATGATTGGATGCGGCTCGGCTTGATGCCGCAATTCATTGTCCGCCAATCCCTGATCATCGCCGTCACCGCGGGCCTGTTCGTCCTCGGCTTGCATCTTGGCGCCACGGCCGCGATGGAAGCAAGCGCGGCCGCGGTATGGATCGCGATGATCGGCCAGATGATCGTGTTGAACCGCCGCCTCGCCAAGCACATCGAACCCGGCCCGAAAGCCTATGATGTCGGATTTTGGCTTTCGATCTCGCTGCCGATCCTGATGGTCGAGGGCTTTTACCTGCTATTGTCCTACACCGACATATTGGTGCTGCAACAATACCGCGCCTCGCAAGAGGTCGGCGTTTACTTCGCGGTGGTCAAGACGCTGGCGCTGGTTTCCTTCATTCATTATGCGATGTCGGCGACCACGGCACACCGCTTTGCCGAATATCACGCGCTCGGCGACCGCGCGCGGCTCTCGGCCTATGTCGCGCAGGCGATCAAATGGACGTTCTGGCCGTCGCTGGCGGCGACCCTCTTGTTGCTCGCGCTCGGCAAGCCGATGCTCTGGCTGTTCGGACCGAAATTTGTGATCGGCTACGACATCATGTTCGTCGCCGCGATCGGGCTTGTCGTGCGCGCCGCGGTCGGCCCGGTCGAGCGGCTGCTCAACATGCTCGGCCAGCAATATGTCTGCGCGCTGGCCTATGGGCTGGCATTCGTTATGAATGTCGCGCTGTGCGTGGCGCTGGTGCCGCGCTTCGGCGGTCACGGCGCGGCGGGTGCGACCTCGATCTCGCTTGTGTTCGAGACGGTCTTGTTGTTCTACATCGTGCGCCGGCGGCTCGGTCTTCACGTACTGGCGTTCGGGAAACGTGGCTGAAATTCTCGCGGGCGTCATGGCCGGCGCAAGTCCAACCAGGGCGAGACTTCCGGATATTGAGCCCTGGCTTTACGCCGCGGTCCAGCCACCGTCGATCGAGAGATTGGCGCCGGTGATTTGCGCGGCGTCATCGCCGCATAAAAACAGCGCGAGCGCCGCGACCTGGTCCGCGGTCACGAATTCCTTGGTCGGCTGCGCCGCCAACAGCACGTCCTTGATGACCTGCTCCTTGGTCATGTTGCGCGCCTTCATCGTGTCGGGGATTTGGTGTTCGACCAGCGGCGTCCAGACATAGCCGGGGCTGATGCAATTGCAGGTGATCTTGAAGGCCGCCAATTCGAGCGCCACCGTCTTGGTGAGGCCGGCAATGCCGTGCTTGGCCGAGACATAGGCCGATTTGAAGGGCGAGGCCACCAGCGAGTGCGCCGAAGCCGTATTGATGATGCGGCCCCAGCCGCGCTTCTTCATGCCGGGCACAGCCGCACGAATGCCGTGAAACGCCGATGTCAAATTGATGGCGATGATCGCGTCCCATTTCTCGATCGGAAATTCCTCGACCGGCGACACGAACTGAATGCCGGCATTGTTCACCAGGATATCAACCGAACCGAAGGTTTTCTCGCCGAGCGCTACCATGCCGGCGATCTCATCGGGCTTGGTCATGTCCGCCGGCGAATGCACGGCCTTGACCTTAAAATCGCTCTCGATCGCCGCGCGCTCCCGCTCGATATCGGCAGGCGCGCCCATGCCGTTGAGAACGATATTGGCGCCGGCGCCCGCAAAGGCGCGGGCATAAGCGAGCCCAATGCCGCTGGTCGAGCCGGTCACCACCGCCGTCTTGCCTGTCAATAGACCCATTTTCGTTCACTCCTTCTTGATGGGACCTTCCTCGCCCGAAAGATCGTAGGTCACCATGGTTTCGCCGGATTGCGGCCGCTCCAGCCATTCCTTGTGCTGCATCGACCGATGGACGTCGCGCACACCGGCTTCCCAATGCTCGACCATGGCGAGGTGAGAAAAATCGTAATCCTTGGAAGAAGATTCGTATTTCTTGCCCTTGTAAATCAAATGCACCACCGTGACGGTGTTTTCCCGGCTCGCTTGGCGCAAGAGGACCGCGGACGGATCGTTTCTCAGATCGTCCGGCAATTTATCGATCAGGTCGCGGATCGCCTTTCTCGTATTGTGGAGCTGGCGGTTCTTGTCGGTGGTCATGCGGGTGCGGCTGGAATAGCGAATATCCTTTTCCCGCTCAGTGGCGTCCAGCACGCATGTCGGCAACAGGCCGCGCGCGCTGAACAGATCGACCTGGAAAATCAGGAGGTCGTTGGCGGTTTCGGCATCCAGCACATAATCGAGCGGCGTATTGGAGGCGATGCCGCCGTCCCAATAATGCTCGCCGTCGATGACGATGGAGGGAAAACCGGGCGGCAGCGCGCCGGACGCCATGATGTGTTCGACGCCCAGCCGCTTGCCGAGCCGGTTGAGTTCGACATTGTCGAAATAACGGAAATTTCCCGAAGTCACACCAACCGCGCCGACGCTGAGACGGCATTTCAGATCGTTGATGCGATCGAAATCGACCAGCCGCTCCAAGGTCGCGCGCAGCGGCGCGGTATCGTAATAGCTTTGCGCCTGCGGACTTCCCTTCGGCCAGAGCGGCGCCGGCGGAACACGCGGGGTGAAAAAACCCCGCACGCCGAAAGTCGCGACAAACGCCGCGCTGGTCTCATTGAACAATGCGCGCTGGCCGTCGCCGGTGGCGAACGGGGCCCACGGCACCGGCGAGGAAATCGTCTCCCAAAACTCCTTCAATTTACCGACCCGCTGCGACGGTTCGTTGCCGGCGATGATCGCGGCATTGATCGCGCCGATCGAAATGCCCGCAATCCAGTCCGGCTCGAAACCGCAATGACAAAGCGCCTGATAGGCGCCGGCCTGATAGGAGCCGAGCGCGCCGCCGCCTTGCAGAACGAGGACGCGTTGCGCCTTGGCGGGTGTCGTTTCCGCCACACGATTGTCGGGGTTCGTCATCGCCTCTGACCGATCCTCATCGCGCATCTCAGACACCCATACGCGTCAGCATCAGTCCGCAAGCCCCGAAGGCAGCGCGATACCGAGACGATCACGCGGTTCGTTCGAAGCGAGAATGAGCGTCCAGAACACTTTATATTTGCTGTTCGGAGCGTAGCTCGCCGCGATACCCATTTTTGTGACGCCGTTTTGAAGCATGTTCGCCCGATGCGGCGGCGAATCGCGCCAACCCGAAAAGGCTTCGGCCAGCGTATGGTAACCGGCGGACACATTTTCGACCGCGAGCGTTGATTGATAGCTGGCCGCCTGCAAACGCTTCGGCAATGGC
>DATGJS010000254.1:0-2902 GCA_035295025.1 Bradyrhizobium sp. | reverse complement strand
GAGGTCGTCTGCATGTCGAGCGCGGCGCCCGCGAGACTGTCGAGGGAGGCGCGAACGCCGCGCTCGAACTCATCGGCCATCTTGACGAGGAAAGACTTCCGCTCCGCGTCCGCTTGCGTCTTCAACACGTCCTGCTCGCCGCGCAGCCGTGTTGCCTCGATCATATTGTCCTTGAAGACTTTTACCGATTGGGCCATGGCGCCGACTTCATCGCCGCGCTCGAGCGCTGGAATGGCGGTCGCGGTATCGCCTGCCGCGATCTTGCGCATCGCCGCCGTCATCGCATCGATCGGGTTGACGATAGAGCGGCTGAGCAACCAGAACGCGCCGGCGACCAGCAGCAATGCGACGCCCGCCATCATCGCCATCTGACGGACCTGCTCCCAGAAGATCGCGTGGACATCGTCGAGATAGATACCGGCGGCGACCACCCAGCCATAGGATTTGAATTCGACGGAATAGGATAGTTTCGGCAGCGGTTCGCCGCCCGAGGCGCGCGGAAAGCGATAATACAGAAAGCCGCCGCCGGTCGCGGCCATTTCCAATTGCCTGCGCGCGATCATGACGCCGTCGGGATCGGGAACGTTGAACAGATTTCGGCCTTCGACCTGGGGGTTCGGGTTCGCCACCACAATGCCCTCTGAATTCAAAGCATTGAGGTAGTCGCCCTTGCCGAAGCGAAGACTGCGCAGCAGCGCCTTGCCGCGTTCGGCGGTTTCCGCCTCGGAAAGTCCTGCTTTGCGGGAGGCCTGATAATTGAATTCGAGCGCTTCACGCGCCACCGCGACGATGTCCTGAAGTTTGGCCTTGCGATCCTCGATCAGATTGTTCCAAAGCGCCGATAGGCCGACGCCGGCAACGGCAGCGACGCCGAGAAGCGAGAGGGCTATCATCATCAATAATTTGTAGGAAATGCGCAGATTGCCGAGCATACGAGCACCTGTCGTCGGGCATAATGGGGTGACGAGCCCCGCCATTTGACGTCAGGGTAGTCGGAATTAATGAAAGGGCCACTAATGCGGGCCAACGCCGTCACATCGCAAGGAGAAACCATGGACCAGATTCGCGTATGCACCTATGACGGGCCGGGTGCAAAGCCGGTTATTCGCAGTGTGCCATGGCCGAAAATCGGCAAGAAGGCGGCGCTGATCAAGGTCGGCGCCTGCGGCGTCTGCGGCACCGACTTGCACATTCTCAAAGGGCACTGGCCCAAACCCCTGCCATGGCCGTTTACGCTCGGCCATGAGCTCGGCGGCGTGCTGGTCGAGGTCGGCTCGGAATTTACCGAAGACTTCATGAGCAAGCCGTTGAAAGCCGGCTCGAAAGTCATGATCCCGCCGCTCATGCCGTGCGGCCATTGCTATTACTGCATCCATTATCCGCAGAGCGCGAATAAATGCCTGACGCCGGTCTATTACGGCCGCTATCTCGGCTTCGACAAGGCTCCGCATCTGTGGGGCGGCTGGGCCGAATATGTCTATGTCGATCTCGACATGCTGCCGGGTACCAAGATTTACAAATTGCCCGACGACATGCCGCTGCGGCTCGGCGCGCTGTCGGAGCCTTTGACCTCGTGTATTCGCGCCTTCAACCGCGCGGCCCGCGCCGGCGGATTCACCTGGGGCGACACCGTCGTCATTCAAGGCTCCGGCCCGATCGGAATTCTCGCGGTCGCCGCCGCGCGCGAAATGGGGGCGGGCAGGGTGATTTGCGTCGGCGCGCCGGAGACGCCGCGCCTGAAGCTGGCGCGGAAATTCGGTGCGGAAGCCACCGTCGATATCGAAGAGATCAAGACCCCGGAAGCACGGATCAAGCGCGTGCGTGACATCGTTGGCGGTTTTGGCGCCGATCTCGTGATGGATTGCTCGGGCCATCCGAGCGCGGGTCCGGAAGGCATCGAAATGCTGCGCGACGGCGGCACTTACGTGGAGATGGGACAATTTACGGACGCCGGTTCGATCGAGACATCCTGGCACCGCATCTGCACCAAGGATCTCAACGTGCTGGGCTCATGGGGTTTCACGGGTAACGATCTGCCGCTCGGCGTCGATATGCTTTACCGCACCCGCGATAAATATCCGTGGATGGATATGCAGACGATCTATCCGTTTTCCGAGGAGGGCGTCGCTCAAGCGGTCGCCGACGCCATGGCGATGAAGACCGTGAAATCCACCATCGTGCCGTGGCCGGAGCTCGTGGAGTGATCAGGGGAAGTTGGCGCGTTGCGCTGGCCGCGCGTGTCCCGGGCGCGAGACAGGGGTCGCGATGACGCTCTCGTGTCCCGGGCGCGGCGCATCACGAAGTGATGCGATGCAGAACCGGGACCCACAAAATTTAAGGCATGGACCCCGGATCAGCAGCGCACCACGTCGCTCTCGCGACGTGTTGCGCCGCATCCGGGGAACGCCTGTCCTATCATCGTCATCGCGAGGAGCCCGCGACAAAATTGCGGGGCAATTTTGCGCTAGAGCGACGACGCGATCCAGGACTTTCTCGCGATTCTGGATTGCTTCGTCGCGAAGAGCTCCTCGCAATGACGCGAAGGGCGGCGTCAATATTTCGCGACCACCAGATCGCCGCCGCCGAAGAAGCGGTAGTTGACACCGATCTTGGCGACGTTGGTCGCGGCGCTTTGGGTTTGGCTGAAAGGGGTACCGATGAAAGCGACGCCGCCACTAATGCCACCCTGCGTAAATGGCACGCCCCGGCCGAGATAATCGATGCGATCGAATTCGAATTTGGCGCTCCAGTTCGATGCGAGTGCGACTTCGAGGCCGGCGCCGAACACGAGGCCGGTCAAGACGGCGCCGCCGTTCTGAAAAGAGCTGATACTGCCGTCGTTCACCGCATCGTTCTCCGCAAAATCGAACCGGCTGGAGGCGATTCCGGCCTTGCCGTAAAT
>DATGJS010000253.1:0-24594 GCA_035295025.1 Bradyrhizobium sp. | reverse complement strand
CCCATGAAGCCCGCCAACAGCGACGGCTTCCACAGGCTTAGAATGGCTTTCAGTACATCGGGCGCTCGCGCCAAGAGGTAGACCGTCAAAATCAGCGTTTGCACGAACAGCCCCAATACCAGCGTATAAGTTGCCGCCGTCACAAACGAGGTCCCCTCGATCGTGATGATCGCACCACGGTACCCGTTCGCGGAAAGCGCGAATGTCCCCGCCGAGGCCAGCCCGATCAGCGTCGGCCGCCAATCGGCAAAGCCCTTGGTGACGCCAGGCCGCAGCGCCGTGACGATGACCCCGACGGTTGCGATCAGGATCGCGATCATTTTTGATACGGTCAAATGATCGCCAAGGAAGACAAAGCCGAAAATCGCGGCCTGGATCGCCTCGGTTTTGAGATAGGCCATCGTCACCACGAATGAGCGCTCGTTCATCGCGAGCAGCATTAGTCCCGTGGCGACGATCTGACAGAGCGCGCCGAGCATAAGCCACGGCCAAAACGCCGATGTCGGCCACGGCAAGGGATCGCCGGTCAAAATCAGCACGGCGGCGAAGGACACAATCGAAAACGGAAAACCGAACAGGAAACGAATATTGGTGGCGCCCCAGGTGCCGAGCGGCCCCGTCAATTGCCGCTGCATCGCGTTGCGCGCGACTTGGCCCATCGCCGCGATGATGGTGAAGGGAATCCAGAGCGAGGCGGTGCTGAACATCGGCTGATTATTCAGCTTTGCCCGAAGCGAGAAGGTAAAAGCTCACGCCATTTCCTCCGCCACCACCATGTAGTTCACGTCCATATCGGAGGAGAGATTCCAACGATCGGCGAGCGGATTATAAACCACGCCGGTCTGCTCGGTGATGGCCAGATGATTATTATGCAGATGGTGAGTGAGTTCGTCCGGGGTGACGAATTTTTCCCATTGATGCGTGCCGCGCGGCAGCCAGCGTAAAATATATTCGGCGCCGACGATGGCGAGTGCGAAGCTCTTCCAGTTGCGATTGAGCGTAGAGACCACCATCAAGCCATGGGGCTTGAGGATTGCCGCGCAGCGAGCGAGAAACACGCCGACATCGCTGACATGCTCGACCACCTCCATCGCCAATACGATGTCGAAGCGTTCGCGCGCGTCCATTTCCTCAACCGTGGTACAGCGATAATCGATCGACAAATGGCCGCGGTCGGCGTGCAACCGGGCGGCCGCGATATTGCTCGCGGACGGATCGATGCCGATCACCTGCGCCCCTAACCGCGTCAACGGCTCGCATAACAGTCCCGCGCCGCATCCGATATCGAGAACGCGCAAGCCCGCCAGGCAATTCAGGCTTTTGGCGTTGCGATCGAATTTGCGGCAAGCGGCGTCGCGAATATAGGTCAGCCGCAACGGGTTGATCTTGTGCAGCGGCGCCATCTTGCCTTTGGGGTCCCACCACTGCTCCGATAATTTGGAGAATTTGGCGATCTCCGCGGGATCGACGGTCGAGGCCGCGACCTTCGATGAAGCGATCGGAATGTTCTGCTGTATGGCCATGGCTATCGCGTCGCCTTTATCGTGCCGTAATGAAATTACGGAACTTGAGCGGCGAGGCAATGGTCGCGATGGTTTCCCTGCCCTCGCCGACACCCAGAATCGTCACATCGCCGTAATTGAGGAGCCGTCCCAGAATGCTCTGGTTGACGTCCACGCTTTCGACCTTGTCGAGGCTCATCTCAAAGGTCCGGCGCTGGATAAATCCGGACTTATGGACGACCCGCAAATTGGTGACATCGGTCTCGGTGGTCCAGCGATGAAACCAGGCGGTCACGGTCCAATAGAGCGCGGCCAGCGCGACCACAGCCGATGAGGACAGGCACAACAGAATAATACCTTCGGTGATCGTCGCCCGCGACAGCACCAAAAGGACCAGCGCGAAAACCCAGGCGACCATCGCCCGCCCATAGAAAATCCAATGCAGGTTGGTCGAATACAGCACTTTTTCGCCCGGCTGCAGGATCTCGTCGATATAACGCCCCATGCGAACAGCCTCGATAATTTTCAACAATCTGGCATAACTTGGCACGATTCCGCCAGAGCCGGAACCCGGGTGCTTGCTCTGGACCGCGCCGCTATGTATACGCGCCTTTCGGGCGGCGCGCTTTACGACGTTTGCCCGATCACATTATTAATCCTCGCAGGGAATGCACCAGTGATCCTTTGATTGACGAAGGTCACATCAAAGCTCGCCGCGATAGCTCTGCGGACCTCGAAATCGGAGCTCTAGTTCGTCATGGGTCGCCTCGTGATGAAATTCGGCGGCACATCCGTCGCCAACATCGAACGCATCCGTAACGTCGCGCGTCACGTCAAGCGTGAAGTCGATGCCGGCCATGACGTGGCCGTCGTCGTCTCGGCGATGGCGGGCAAGACCAATGAACTCGTGGAATGGTGCCGCGAAGCCTCCCCGATGCATGACGCGCGCGAATATGATGCGGTGGTGGCTTCCGGCGAGCAGGTTACCGCCGGGCTGCTTGCGATCGCGCTTCAGGCCATCGGCATCCAGGCGCGTTCCTGGCAAGGCTGGCAAATCCCGATTCTGACCAGCGACGCCCACGCCTCGGCCCGGATCCTCGACATCGACGGCACTGAACTGATCGGCCGCTTCAAGGACCGCAAGGAAGTCGCCGTCATCGCCGGCTTCCAGGGCATTTTTGCGCAGACCAACCGGATCACCACGCTCGGCCGCGGCGGTTCCGATACGTCGGCGGTGGCGCTCGCCGCCGCCATCCGTGCCGACCGCTGCGACATCTATACCGATGTCGATGGCGTCTACACGACCGACCCGCGGGTGGTCCCCAAGGCACGCCGGCTCGACCGGATCGCCTTTGAGGACATGCTGGAACTGGCTTCCCTGGGTGCTAAGGTCTTGCAGGTCCGCTCGGTGGAGCTCGGCATGGTCCATAATATGCCGATTTTCGTGCGTTCCAGCTTCGACAAGCCGGAGGATATCGACCCGCACGCCAGCCAACCGCCAGGCACGCTGATTTGCAGCGAGGAGGAAATCATGGAAAGCCACGTCGTCACCGGCATCGCCTTTTCCAAGGATGAAGCGCAGATTTCCGTCCGTCAGATCGAGGACAAACCGGGAATCGCGGCCTCGATCTTCGGCCCCCTGGCCGAGGCCAATATCAACGTCGATATGATCGTGCAGAACGTCTCGGAGGACGGCAAGACCACCGATCTCACCTTTACGGTGCCAGCCTCCGATTATGCCCGCGCCCGCGACACCATCGCTGCCGCCAAGGCCAAAATCGGCTATGCCCGGCTCGACAGCGCCACCGATGTGGCAAAGGTTTCGGTCATCGGCAGCGGCATGCGCAGCCATGCCGGTGTCGCCGCCAAGGCCTTCGCGGCGCTGGCGGCGCGCAATATCAACATCCGCGCCATTACCACCTCGGAAATCAAGTTTTCGGTGCTCATCGACACCGCCTATACCGAGCTTGCGGTCCGCACCCTGCACACGCTCTACGGCCTCGATCAAATTTAGAAAAAAGTTTTCTTAGCTGCTGCAATATGGCCGACGCATCCTGCCGCTGGCAGGCGTTTTGCTTGGCAAAACAAGACCCAATTCGGTATACGGCCTTAGAGATAAGCCCATTTTGATCTGCGGGTCTCGCGGGGAGGATTTGAAGTCATGCGAAGCGCGTCGGGAGGCCCCCGCGTCCTGCTGAGACGGCTTCGCGAAACCATGGCGGAGCAGGTCAGCGCGCAGGAGCGTTTGGACAAAATCGTGGTCCTGATCGCCGCCAACATGGTGGCGGAAGTCTGCTCCGTCTATGTGCTGCGCGTCGACAACACGCTCGAACTTTACGCCACCGAAGGCCTCAATCGCGACGCGGTGCACCGGACCGTGCTGAGCGCGCATGAGGGCCTGGTCGGCCTGGTCGCCAGCGAGGCCAACCCGCTCAATCTCAGCGACGCGCAAAGCCATCCGGCCTTTTCGTTCCGCCCCGAGACCGGGGAGGAAATCTACCACTCCTTCCTCGGCGTGCCGGTCCTGCGCGCCGGCAACACGCTCGGCGTGCTGGTGGTGCAGAATCGCGCCAAGCGCACCTATGTCGAAGAAGAGGTCGAGGCGCTGCAAACCACCGCCATGGTGCTGGCGGAAATGATCGCCTCGGGCGAATTGTCGGCGCTGGCCCAACCAGGCGCCGAGCCCGCCGCGCGGCATCCCCTGCACAAGAGCGGCGCCATCCTGTCCGACGGCATCGCACTCGGGCATGTCGTGTTGCATGAGCCGCGCGTCGTCATCACCAACTACATCGCCGAGGATCTGCCAAAGGAAATCAAACGGCTCGACGCCGCCTTGACGAAATTGCGCGCCGATCTCGACCGCATGCTGGAACGCGGCGACGTCGCCGACGGCGGCGAGCATCGTGACGTCCTCGAAGCTTACCGGATGTTTGCCAATGATCACGGCTGGTCGCACAGACTGCACGAGGCGACGGCGACCGGGTTGACGGCGGAAGCCGCGGTCGAGCGCGTTCAATCCGATACCCGCGCGCGCATGCTGCGCTCCACAGACCCCTATTTGCGCGAACGCCTGCACGATCTCGAAGATCTCGGTCATCGCCTGATGCGCCAATTGGTCGGGCAGGATCACGCGCCTTCCCGCGAGCAATTGCCCGACAACGCGATTCTGATCGCGCGATCGATGGGGCCGGCGGCGCTGCTCGACTACGACCGCAAGCGCCTGCGCGGATTGGTGCTGGAAGAAGGCACCGCCAATTCCCATGTCGCGATCGTGGCGCGCGCGCTCGGCATTCCGGCGATCGGCGAGGTGCCGAATGCGCCTGGGATCGCCGACCCCGGCGATGCCATCATCGTCGATGGCACGTCCGGCTCGATCTATGTCCGGCCTTCGACGGAGATCGAGCAGGCCTATGCGGAGCGGGTGCGCTTTCGCGCCCGCCGGCAGGCGCAATATTCCGCATTGCGCGACAAGCCGTGCGTCACCAAGGACGGCCAAGTGGTCGAATTATTGATCAATGCCGGCTTGGCCATCGACCTGCCGCATATCGACGACACCGGCTCCGCCGGCATCGGCCTGTTCCGCACCGAATTGCAGTTCATGGTCGGCCAGAGCCTGCCGCGCACCAGCGATCAACTGGCGCTCTACCGCACCGTGCTCGATGCCGCCGGCGCCAAGCCCGTGACCTTCCGCACCCTCGATATCGGCGGCGACAAGGCGCTGCCTTATATGGAAAGCGTGATCGAGGAAAATCCAGCGCTGGGTTGGCGCGCGATCCGGCTTGGGCTCGACCGGCCCGGCCTCTTGCGCGGCCAGATTCGCGCGCTTCTGCGCGCCGGCGGCGGGCGCTCCTTACGCATCATGTTTCCGATGGTCAGCGAAGTCGCCGAGTTCGATGCCGCCAAGGCGATCGTCGAACGCGAATTGACCTATTTGCGCCAACACGGGCATCCGCTGCCCGAACGCATCGACATCGGCACCATGCTGGAAGTTCCGGCGCTGCTCTATCAGCTCGACGAACTCCTGAAGAAGGCCGATTTCGTCTCGGTGGGGTCCAACGACCTGTTTCAATTTCTGTTCGCGGTCGATCGCGGCAATGCCAAGGTTTCCGACCGTTTCGATACCCTGTCCGCGCCGATCCTGCGGGTGCTGCGCGAGATCGTGCAAAAGGCGAACGCGGCGAAGAAATCCGCTTCGCTTTGCGGCGAAATGGCCTCGAAGCCGCTCGGCGCGCTGGCGCTGATCGCGCTCGGCTATCGGTCATTGTCGATGTCGGCGACCGGGCATGGCCCGGTAAAGGCCATGATCCTCGACCTTGACACCCGCAAGGCGCAGGCGGTCATGAAATCGCTGCTCGATGCGCCCGCGGGCAGCGTATCGATCCGTCAGAAGCTGACCGAATTTGCCGAGGCGGAAGGGCTGTCGTTGTAGCGGGACCTTCCCCCCGCTCCGCTCTCCCCGCGCCTGCCGAAAGCACGAGATTTGAGACCCGTCCCATGTCGATGTTGCCCGAAGCCAAACTGGACATCCTGCTCGCCCATCACGCTTCGCTCGAGGCGGAGTTGCTGGGGCAGGTCAGCTCCGAAAAATACGTCCAGATCACCCGCGAACTCGCCGAGCTCAACCCGCTGATCGAAGCGGTGAAGACCTATCGGGCCACGCGCGGCGAGCTCACCGACACTGAGAACCTGCTTGCGGATCAGGCGAGCGATCCGGAAATGCGCGCCATGGCGGAAGCCGAACGCGAAACACTGCAATCGCGCATTTCGGAGCTGGAACAGAAGATTCGCGTTGCCTTGTTGCCCAAAGACGCGATGGACGACCGCAACGTGGTGCTGGAAATTCGCGCCGGCACCGGGGGCGATGAAGCTTCGTTATTCGCTGGCGACCTGTTTCGGATGTATGAGCGTTTTGCCGCGCTCCAAGGCTGGAAGGTCGAGGTGATGTCGGCCAGCGAGGGCACCGTCGGCGGCTACAAGGAAATCATTGCCGAGGTGCAAGGCCGCGGCGCCTTCGCCAAGCTGAAATTCGAATCCGGCGCGCACCGCGTGCAGCGGGTACCTGACACGGAAACCCAGGGCCGCATTCACACATCGGCCGCGACCGTCGCCGTCCTGCCCGAGGTCGAGGATGTTGACGTTGACATCAAGAATGAGGATTTGCGGATCGAAACCATGCGCGCGCAAGGCGCAGGCGGCCAGCACGTCAACAAGACCGAATCCGCTATTCGCATCACCCACATCCCGACCGGAATCGTGGTCATGATGCAGGACAGCCGCTCGCAGCATAAGAACCGCGCGTCCGCGATGAATATCTTGCGCTCGCGCATTTACGACGCCGAACGCCAGCGTATCGACGCGGCGCGCTCGGCCGATCGCCGCGAAAAGGTCGGCTCCGGCGACCGGAGCGAACGCATTCGCACCTATAACTTCCCGCAAGGCCGCGTCACCGATCACCGGATCAACCTGACGCTTTATAAGCTTCCCCAAGTCATCGCCGGCGAAGCCTTGAATGAATTGATCGACGCGCTGACGACGGAGCATCAGGCCGCCCAACTCGCCGCCCAAGGCGCCGCCGCGTGACCTCGGACGATATTTTCGTTGACCAAACCGTCGAAACGACACGACGACGCCTGGCTGAACGATTCCAGAAGCAGAAACTCGATTCGGCCGAGCTCGACGCGCGCATGCTGACCGGCGCGATACTCGGCCTTGATCTGAGCGGGCTCATCGCCGCGGCGGGGCGACTCATGACGCGCGACGAAGCAAGGCGCCTGGAGGATTTTGCACAGCGGCGTCTTGCCGGCGAGCCGGTGGCGCGCATTCTCGGCACCAAGGAATTCTGGGGCCTCTCCTTGCAACTCTCGGCGGCGACACTGGTGCCACGACCCGACACCGAAACGGTGGTCGAAATGGCGCTCGACCTATGGCGGGATCGCCGCCGAGATCGTCTGCAGCCGCGTATCGCCGACATCGGCACCGGCTCAGGCGCCATTTTGCTGGCGCTGCTTTCCGAATGGCCCGAGGCCCTCGGCGTCGGCACCGATATCAGTCCGGCCGCTTTGCAGACCGCCGCCCACAACGCGGCGCAACTTGGCCTTGCGCCGCGCGCCACATTCGTTCTTTGCCATTACGCAACGGCGCTGCGTGGGGAATTCGACCTGATCGTGTCGAATCCGCCCTATATCCGCTCAGTGGACATTTCGAACTTGGCGCGTGAGGTGCGCCAATATGACCCACTCGCAGCACTCGATGGAGGAACGGACGGTCTTGCCGCCTATCGCGCCCTCATTCCGCAAGCAGCAAGCCTGCTCACCCCCGGCGGCACGCTGATCGTCGAAGTGGGATATGGCCAGAGCCAGCCGGTTACCGAATTGATGGCGGCCGCAGGGTTAATGCCGGAAGAACCGCCAAGGGCCGATTTGGCCGGCATCCCACGGGCGGTAGCGGGCCGCAAACACCCCCGATAAAGCGTAATAGGGATGCAAAAAACCACTTGGAATATTCCCCGGGAGCGACTACGTTCCGTGCAACATCGGTGCAGGATTGCAGGCCCCAGATAGATACGGGTCAAAGCCAACCTCTCAAAGCGAGAGCCCGCCCCGAGTGAAAGGTTCCAAAACGCAGGTCCTTTTGAGCGCGATGGCTTTGGAAAGCTGCGCTGCTTCCGACCGCAAAGCGAACGAAAGCCCGATATTGCGCTTGAAAAATCACGCTCGAAACCTGTGCTTGTTTTAGCAAGCGGAATGATGTGATGCGGCCAGCCGCGCGCTGGACCGGTGGGGAACCCGCCTTTGTCGGCTGCGACGTATGGCAAATTTGTGTGGAATGAGGCGGTGGATCGATCCCGGCGCGTGAACAGTTTCGTGCGATCTCGATTGATACAATGACGATAACGACGCTCCAAGACCTTCTTCACCTGAAGGCCGCGGAGTTTGAGGAACGACAATTTTCAGGGCTGAAATCAAAGGCACGACATGCGAAACGGTCAAAACAACAAGCGGATGCGTAACCGGAATAATAACAACAACAACAATAACAATAACCGGCGCGGCCAGAACCCAATGACCCGGGTGTTCGAGTCCAACGGACCGGACATCAAAATCCGCGGCACCGCATCCCATGTCGCCGAGAAATATGTGCAATTGGCGCGCGATGCGCGTTCCTCCGGCGATCCGGTGGCCGCCGAAAATTACTATCAACATGCCGAGCATTATTTTCGCCTGATCGCAGCCGCCCAGGAGCAATTCCGTCAAAATCAGCCGCAACCCCGGCCGGACACCGAAATAACCTCCGAGGAGGGCGACGAAGACGAAAGCTTTTCGAACTTCGGCCAGGAGCCTGGCTTCGTGCCCGTGCAGCCGCAGCCATACCAGCCGCGCGACAACAATCCGCGCGACCATCAACAATCCTATCAACCACGCGACCAACATCAGCCTCGCGAACATCATCGCGAGCCGCGCAATCAGCCGCAATTTCAACCACAGCCGCAGCAGCCGTCTTCGATGCCGGATAATCCGGGCGTCGATCGTTTGCCCTCGTTCATCACCGGGCCGCAGCCGCAGATCAGCAGCGGCCAAGGCGGATTCGAGGGCAATGGCGGCGGCGAGCGCTTTGCCTCGCGGCGCCGTCGTCGCCCGCATGGGCCGCGCCCCGAAGGCATGACAGCGCCCACATCGCCCGGCGACGACTTCAATCCTGGGAACGAATAGCGGCGGTGGAGCCATCGTCGCGTCGAAACGATGACGGCACCAGGACCGGCGGCAGCGAGGGAATGAGGCGCGTGCGTTCGCGGTGCGCAGGAATCGCGCGGTAAACCTGCTTTGTCGCTTCCACAATGTGAATGCCTGCAAACGGCAGCGACAATGCCGCACCGATTCGCTCCCATGCGGTCGCCGAACGCAGGAACCACCCGGCGCCAACCGGCGGCATGAACAAGGCCTCACCCCAACCGATCGGCGTAAACCACGTCTGCCGCAGCAATTGGGTGATCTGCGAGCGCGAATAGGGCCGGCCGTGGCCGAACGGCGTGTTGTCCGTGCGCGTCCATAGGCCGCGCCGGTTCGGAATGACCGCCATCATCCGCCCCGAAGGCGCCAGCACCCGCCATACCTCGCGTAACAACCCTTCGGGATCGTCCGACATTTCCAGCGCATGCACCAAAAGAATGCGGTCTACGGCCGCATCCGGCAGCGGCAGCGCGAATTCATCGACCAGGGTCGCCAGCGTCGGCCGCGCCGTCGGCCATTTCAGCACGCCCTGCGCCGCCGGCATGAACGCAATGCAACGTTCGGAGTTATCCCGGAAAAGCCCGAGATAGGGGGTGGGATAGCCGAGGCCCAGCACACGCTGCCCCTCGGCATCCGGCCAGCGCGCATGAAGACCACGGTTGATCAACCGTCGCGCCACGATGCCGAGGCGCTGCGAGTAAAAATCCCGCAAGTCGATCACGTCGATGGTCATGGGCTGTAATCTATCATGACGAGGGACCGGATGGGGCCCTCAAACACGCATTGCTCATTCGCCGTTAACGCTCTATTTCATCGCCAAGCAAGCCTCACGCGACGGAGATATCATGGCCGCCGAAATTCGCCTGTTCCCCTGCCTGTCCGACAATTTCGGCTATTTGATTCACGATCCCGCGACCAAGGCAACCGCCTCGATCGATGCGCCGGAAGCAGGCCCCATCATCAACGCGCTTGATCGCGAGGGATGGATATTGTCCGACATTCTCATCACCCATCACCACCACGACCATGTCGGGGGTGTCGCGGAGCTGAAGCAGAAATATAAATGCCGCGTGGTGGCCCCTTATGACAAAGCCGCCAAAATCTCCCATGTCGATCTTCGTGCCGGCGAGGGCGACGTGATCAAAATCGGGAATTTGCCGGCGCGGGTGCTTGAAACGCCGGGCCATACGCTCGATCATATCAGCTACGTCTTCGATCAGGAAAAAACGCTGTTTGCGGCCGACACGCTGTTCTCGATCGGGTGCGGACGGGTGTTCGAGGGCACCTATCCGATGATGTGGGATTCGCTGCTCAAGCTTCGCGCGCTCCCCGACGATTTCAAACTCTATTGCGGCCACGAATACACCGCCGCCAACATCAAATTCGCGCTCACCATCGAGCCCGACAACGCCGTGCTGAGAGCGCGTGCCGAGGAAGTGAAGCGGCAACGCGCCGAGAACAAGCCGACGGTGCCGACGCTGCTTGGCGAGGAAAAGAAGGCCAATGTGTTCCTGCGCGCGGACGAGCCCGCTGTTGCCGCCGGGGTTCGGATGAAAGACTGCGGCGCAACAGAGATTTTCGCCGAACTGCGCGAGCGCAAGAACAAAGCTTGATCGCCATGTGACCCTTCCTTGACAATCGCAACGCTGAATCAGCATCAGCGCTTGCGAAACATATCTTTCGCCGCGATCAATCCGCCGCCCGCGATCAGCACGGCAGCGATCGCGATGGTGGCGCTCGCCTTGGCAAAGCCCGATAGAATCAAAAACGCCGTCGAAAGCAGGGGCGTCGCGTAAGACGCCGCCCCCAGCACGCGAATATCCCCACGCTTCATGCCGATATCCCAGACGTAAAATGCGGCCCCCACCGGCCCGACGCCAAGCGCCAGGACCGCAAGCCACTGCGCCGCCGTCTGCGGCCAAACCGTGTCCTCGAACAGCGCATGAACGAGACCGGCGAGTATTGCGGTGACCGCGCAAAAGCCGGCCACCGCGTCGGTCGGCACCGATTTCAGCCGGCGCGACATCACCGAATAAATCGCCCAGACAAACGCGGCGACAAAGGCCGCCAAAAGACCAGGAAGCTGCCCCGGCGCAAAGCCCGACAGGCCGCTGCCGGTAAACAGCACCACGGTGCCAAAAAGCCCCAGCAGCGCGCCGATGAGGTGATGCGCCGCCAGCCGCTCGCCCGGCAGAAACAACGAAAACAGGACGATCAACAGCGGCCAGAGATAGTTCAAAAGCCCGGCTTCCGCCGGCGGCGAAAATCGCAGTGCGAGAAAATACAGCGCGTGATAGCCGAACAACCCGCCGACGCCGACGATCCAGGCGAGCCGCGGCTGACACAAGGCGCCGATGGCTTGGCCTCTGCCGATTAATGTCAACAAACCAACCACGGCGCCGACCGCAAACGTCATCGCCGCCAATTGAAACGCTGGAATCTTGCCGGTCGCGACCGTCAACGCCGCCAACAGCGACCACATCAGGATCGCGGTCAATCCGATCAAAGTAGCGGTGCGGGAGGTCATGCGATGCGTGCGATTGAGGTTCTTGCGTCATGGCCGGGTTCATCCCGGCCATCCACGTCTTAATCGTTTTACCTGTTGTAAAGACGTGGATGCCCGGCACAATGGGCCTGCACTCGGGCCGGCAAAGCCGGACCCGAGTGCAGGGCATGACGAATCGTTTGCAGCATCTGGCGTCGTTAAACAACGCTTACACAATCACACCATATATTGCCCGCCATTGATCGTCAGCGTCGAGCCGGTGATGGCGCCGGCTTCATCGGCGGCGAGGAACACGACCGCGCGGGCGATTTCGTCGGGCTCCCCCAGCCGATTGATCGGGATCAGCGGCAGGATGCTTTTCTCCAGAACGTCCTTTGGCACCGCCTGCACCATTTCGGTGTTGATATAGCCGGGGCAAATCGCATTCACGGTGATGCCGCTTTTGGCGGTCTCCAGCGCCAAGGCCTTGGTGAAGCCGATATCGCCGGCCTTGGCGGCGGAATAATTCACTTGGCCGAATTGGCCCTTTTGGCCGTTGATCGAGGAGATGTTGATGATGCGGCCGAATTTTCGCGCGCGCATTCCCTCGATCACCTGACGCGTCACGTTGAACAACGAGCCAAGATTGGTGTTGATGACCGCGCTCCACTGCTCCAGCGTCATCTTGTGAAATGCGCCGTCGCGCGTGATGCCGGCATTGTTGACGAGTACTTCGATCGGCCCGAGATCGGATTCGACTTGGGCAGCACCGGCCGCGCAGGCCTCGAACGAACTGACGTCCCATTTGTAGATGGGAATGTCGTTCTCGGCCTTGAATTTTTCCGCCGCCTGATCGTTGCCGGCGTAATTGGCGGCGACCCTATAGCCGGCCACCTTCAATGCCTTGCTGATGGAAGCCCCGATGCCGCGCGTTCCTCCCGTTACCAACGCTACACGTGCCATGGTTGAAATCCTTGCCGCCGATTTTAGTCGCGCGCAATGCACATCGCGATGCCCATGCCGCCGCCGATGCACAGCGTGGCGAGACCCTTCTTGGCGTCGCGCTTTTGCATTTCATGCAACAGCGTTACCAATACGCGCGCGCCCGAGGCGCCGACGGGATGGCCGATCGCGATCGCCCCGCCATTCACATTGACCTTGGAAGTATCCCAACCGAGGTCCTTGTTGACCGCGCAAGCCTGCGCCGCGAAGGCTTCGTTGGCCTCGATCAGATCGAGATCGCCGATGCTCCAACCGGCTTTCTTCAGCGCGGCGCGCGAGGCCGGAATCGGACCCGTGCCCATGATCTTCGGATCGACGCCGGCCTGAGCCCAGGACACGATGCGCGCTAAGGGCTTCTTGCCTTCCTTGGCCGCCTGTTTGGCGGTCATCAGCACGACGGCGGCGGCGCCATCATTGATGCCCGAGGCGCTGCCGGCGGTCACCGTGCCGTCCTTCTCGAAGGCCGGCTTGAGCTTGGCCATCGCATCCAGCGTGGCGCCATGACGGGGATATTCGTCGGCATCGACGACGACATCGCCCTTGCGCGATTTGATGGTGACCGGAACGATCTCATCCTTGAACCTGCCGGCCTTCTGCGCAGCCTCGGCCTTGTTTTGCGAGGCAACCGCGAATTCGTCCTGTTGCGCGCGGGTGATTTGATACTGCCGGGCGACATTCTCGGCGGTGTTACCCATGTGATAGCCGTTGAAGGCGTCCCACAAACCGTCCTTGATCATGGTATCGATGAATTCGAGTCCCCCCATCTTGACGCCGCCGCGCAGATATTGGGCGTGCGGCGCCATGCTCATGGATTCCTGGCCGCCGGCCACGACGATTTCCGAATCGCCGTTGACGAGCGCCTGATAACCGAGCGCCACCGTGCGCAAGCCGCTGCCGCAAAGCTGATTGACGCCCCAGGCCGGGCTTTCCACCGGGATGCCGGCGGCGATCGAGGCTTGGCGGGCCGGGTTTTGGCCTTGGGCCGCGGTCAAGATCTGGCCCATGATCACCTCTGAAACGCGCGCGGGCTCGATTCCACCCCGCTCCAGTGCAGCCTTAATCGCGACGGCGCCGAGATCATGGGCGGGCAGGGTGGCAAACGCGCCGTTGAAGCTTCCGACCGGGGTGCGGGCGGCGCTGACGATGACGACATCGTCTGACATGGACATCTCCTAAAGGCTTGAGGTTTGGGCTTGAGGATCTTTATCGGGCGGGATGCCGGTGCGGCAGGCCACTCTCTTTCCTTATCCTGTTAACGTCGTTGTAGCATGTCAACCGCGGTACCTTCAAAAGGGCGATCTTGGCGCTTTCCTAAGCCCGCTTATGCTTTGGAATTAACCGTGCCGCACAAAACGGTAGCCGAGCCGCATTGAAAATGCTTACCTTTGCTGCGATGCGTTGACTGCCAACCCCGCGGCGTCCCGTCGGGTTCCCATCCCAGGTCTTTTCCGTGTGAGCCTTGTGAGCCTATGGCGAAATCAGACCAACCCACCACGATCAAGAAATATGCGAACCGGCGGCTCTATAATACCGGCACCAGCACCTATGTAACGCTTGAAGATCTCGCGGCGATGGTCAAAGACGGCGAGGACTTCCTCGTCTATGACGCCAAGACCGGCGACGACATCACCCGCTCGGTGCTCGCGCAGATCATTTTCGAGCAGGAAAACAAGGCCGGACAAAATCTGTTGCCGACCACCTTCCTGCGGCAACTGATCCGCTTTTACGGCGACAGCATGCAGATGGTGGTGCCGAAATATCTCGAACAATCCATCGACACGCTGACGCGCGAGCAGGAAAAATTCCGCAAGCAACTCACCAACACGTTCAGCGGAACGCCTTTCGCTCCCCTGGAAGAGCATGTTCGCCGCAACATGGAATTGTTTCAGCAGACCTTCTCGATGTTCAAGCCGTTCGTCCCGCAACGGACGCAAACGGGAGGAGAAGCCGAAAGAGCCCCCGAGCCTCCGCCGGAGGACAATATCGACGATCTGCGCCGCCAGATGAAGGACATGCAGGATCGGCTCGATCGCATGTCGAAGGAACCGAAGAAGGAAGAGTAGGTCTTTCACCGCGGTTAGCCCTCCTCGCTCAACCCTCCCGTCATTGCGAGGAGCGAAAGCGACGAAGCAATCCATCCTTTCTTTTTCCGAAGTGAGATGGATTGCTTCGTGGAGCCTGTCATCGGGCGCGCCTTCGCGCGACCCGTTGGCTCGCAATGATGCGAGCACTACCCCGCCGCAGGCAACACGACCTTGTCGGGCGCACTCCACGGCCGGTCCGAGGAGGCAAGCCCGATCAGGCGCCCCTGAATGTAATCGCAGCCCCAGTCGCGCAGCATCGAGGCCGCCTCTTCGTCCTGAACCCATTCGGCGACCGTTTTGATGCCGAGCCGGCGGGCCAGGTCGATCAGCGTCTGCACAAAGGCGCGATCGTCGGATGAGCGCGCGATATTCTGCACGAAGGCGCCGTCGATCTTGACAATGTCGACGCCGAGCCGGCGCAAATTCCGAAACGAAGTGTAGCCGGCGCCGAAATCGTCGATCGCGATCCGGCTGCCGAAATTCTTCAACCGCGTGACGAAGCCGCGAACATCGTCAACGTCTTGAATCGCCACCGTCTCGGTGATCTCGACGATCAAGCGCTCGCCGACGCCGGGATGGGCACGCATCAGCGATTCGATTGAAGTCCACCAGTCCGGATCCATCGTGGTGTCGGGCGAAATATTGAGGCTGAGCCGAACGCCGGGCGAAGCCGCAAGCTCCGCCACCACGAGTTCGAGCACGCGATGATCGACCAGGCGGATCAGCCCGAGCTTTTCCGCCACCGGAACGATGTCGGGCGCCAGCAACACTTGGCCGTCATCCTGCTCCATGCGAACCAGGCATTCGTAAAACGCGGCTTGGCGCGCTCTGGTCTCCACCACCGGCTCGAACGCCATGGCGATACGGCGCTCGTTGAGCGCGGTGACGATTTCGTCGGTGACGCGGATATTGACCCGGCGCTGGGCATCGCGCTCGACATTCGGCCGCCATGTCGAAAACGATCCGGCGCGCCGGCGCTTGGACGCATCGAGGGTTTCTTGCGCCCGATTAACCGCTTCATCGGCGCTGCGCGCATGGCGGGGGATGCTGACCGCGCCGATCGAGGCCGTCACCGACACCGGCCCCGATTTGGTCGGCACCACCTCGTCGCGAATGGCGGCGAGAAACCGTTCGGCGGCCACATTCATGTCGTCGACGGTGCAATTTCTCAGCACCAGCGCGAATTTGTTGCCGGAGAAGCGCCCCAGCACGTCGCCACCGCGCAACCGGGCGCGAATGCGGTTGGCGACTTCCGAAATCACCTCATCGGCGACATCGAAACCGAACGCATCGTTGATCCGCGCCAGATGGTCGATGCCTATCAACATGAAGACGCATTGGTTGCGAAACCGAGCCGATTCCTCGATGACCTCGGCGAGCGACGCGATCAGATGCGTGCGGTTGAGTTCGCCGGTCAAGGGATCGTTTTGCGACAATTTCAACAACTGCTCGTCGCGAGCGCGACGCTCATTGTTGATCCGCACGATGCCTTGCGCGCGAACCGGACGGCCGTCGGGACCGGCAAACCAGCAGCCGGTTTCCTCGATCCATTGCACGGGAACGGACGTGTTCGCGCGGACCCCGTATTCGATCCGGTAGGGCGCGCCCTCGGTACCCTGCGCCATGGGCGACGGCACAAAGGCATCCATCCGCACCGCACGCGACGGCTCGATCAGATTTGCGAACTCTTTGCCGCTGGCCAACCGCTCAAGCGGAATATCGGGAAAGACGGCGGCGGCATGTTCGCTCCAGACCAGGCTGTCGGTGGCGATATCCCAGACAAAGGCGGCCTGACCGAGGGAAGCGAGAATGACTGAGGTTGGGGGAAGGACAGGGGTCAAGATCGCCTCGTTTCGGGACAGGACATCAAGTGATTCTCTTAAGATACACGCCCAGCATACAGCCCGTTGGACCCGAGCTTATGCAAAGTTCATAAACATTCTGGAAACCACGCCACACGAGGATTTGCGGGAACAGGTACGGTTGGTCCGGCATAGACTTTGCGAAGACCCCTATGACAAGGGGCTATATGTCCCAAAATGTGACAGCGCAAAATGCAAGCGGGACGTCAAATG
Organism: Bradyrhizobium sp.; assembly: GCA_035295025.1. Lineage (GTDB taxonomy): Bacteria > Pseudomonadota > Alphaproteobacteria > Rhizobiales > Xanthobacteraceae > Bradyrhizobium. The sequence goes on along the minus strand of DATGJS010000253.1, from coordinate 7,719 downwards.
CCGGATAAGAGCTCATCGGGACCACTCTTGGACGAGGATATCGCGTCCGCAAAACCTGCTTGCGTCGCGCTGGTCCCTCTGAACCCCGCCTCGGAACGGCCGAACCAGCATGGGTGGCGGTGGTCGCCGGATGCGAGCTTTGTCACCCATTTGATGGCTTGCGCCCGACAAGCCCCGCAGACGTGCCGCATGCGGCGGGCCTCAGTTGCGGATGCACAGAGCGCCTATTGCGCGCGCCAAACGCCGGCAGCGCTCATCGGCAGCCGGACACGGCAAATCGTCTGAAAGGCAGACCGTCTAAAAGATTAATTATGCTGGTTGGAATCCGTCGAGATGAATTCCGGCGGCGGCGAGACGGTCTCATTTTCCGAATGAATTGATACCGGCTCGGAAGGTGCGTGGCGGGTTCCCCGCGGCGCGCTGGCCATGGCCGGCACTCCATGCCGCGCCCGTAATGCAAGGCCCGACAGGAAATCCGCCAGCGCGAGCAGGCTCAGCAGAAAATAGGTCGAGCTTGCAAAACGCGGCCAGAGCAGAAATTCGGCGAAAGCCCCGCCACAGACGATCAACGACAGCAGATGATCGGTGAGATATTTCGCGCCGGGCCGCGCGCCCTTGATCACTTCAAGCCACAGCATGACAATGCCAAGCGCCAGCAGCATGTCACTGAGCGTCAGCGGCCATGCCGCTCCCGACATCAGCGGCAGCGTCACGAGCGGCTCGGCGAGGCCGACGCCGGGCATCAAAAAGACGATGATGTGGTATAGTGCAAGCGGAATCAGAAGAAGCGGGAAACCGACCATCGACATCGGCAAGGCCTCCTCACGAGAATCGGGACAAGCGAACAACCGCTTCTCCGCATGCGGGCCCGCTTGACCCGCGCGCGCGGCTTTAGCTCGCGCCTGAGATCGATCAGGATTCTTTCTTCTTCAAAACCTGCCGGCCTTTATACATGCCGGTTTTCAGGTCGAGATGATGCGGACGGCGCAATTCGCCGGAATCCTTGTCCTCGGCATAGGTCGGCTTCTTCAGCGCGTCGGCCGAGCGGCGCATGCCGCGCCGCGAGGGCGAAGTTTTTCTTCTGGGAACGGCCATATCGGTATCCTCTAGGGATGTTGTCGGGTGGCATCGTCGCGAAAACGGACGGCGCGCTCAAAAAAGCGCAGGCTGAATGCCGGCAAGGCCGGGCTTATAGAGGATGACGCGATCCAAAGCTAGTGGTCCGATTCTAACATTCGCATCCCTTCTCAGCGGTCACTTTTGCGAATGTTAGAATCAAAGGACCACTAGCAAATATATGTTTCTAGTGGAGTTTAGGATTTGACATTCGCTTGTTGGGCTTGCGGCTAGGTGGTTAGCGAATGTCAAATCCACTCCACTAGGTTCAAAATGAAGGTGAAACGGTGAAAATAGCCTAAAATGCGTGATTTTCGTGCCAGCACCGCTGCAATTCCGAGGCCTGGGCGCGAGCCATATAGATACCCGCCAGCCGGCGGACACCGGACCCAGGGTTGCGGGCGCTGCGCAGACGCGGATTGGGCAAAATCGCGGCCAAGAGAGCGGCTTCCCGCACGGAGAGCGAGGAGGCGCCATGACCGAACGCATAAAGGCTTCCCGCCTGCGCGCCGAACTGACCGCCAGGACCAAGCTCGGCGACGTTAAGGTAGATTTCCAAAATGCGCGATTTCGGCAGGACCCGGTCGATCCACATCGCAAGCGGAATTTCCAGCGCCTTGCGAACCACGCTGCGGCCCGGCCACAAAAACAGGTTCTTGGCGACCTGTTGGGTGATAGTCGAGCCGCCGCGGGCGACCTCGCCATCTTCGGCGTCGTCGATCACTTCGCGCAGCGCATCCCAATCGACGCCGTGATGCCTACAGAATTTCGCATCTTCCGACCCCACCACCGAGCGCGGCAGCGCCGGCGATATCGCCGCCAGATCGATCCAGGACCTGACAACCGACGCGCCGGTGACATAACGCCAGGCCATCAACGCCGACATCGGATGACCGGCGCGATAAAACGGCGTTAACAGATAAGGCAGCAACAGCGCAGCCAACACGATCAGCAGTAAATTTCGAACAATGCGCAAAACTGACGGTCCGCTGCCAATATCGGCATCCAAGCTAAGTTTGAGACCTGGTATCTGACTGATATTCCCTGGGTTTTTCAACAGTTTTGAGGCGGGGCCGACGGAATTGACGAAGGCTTCGCCATCAACGATTGTCCGGCTCGATTTTGATCGGGAGCTGTTTTCGATGACGAGTGTGACTGACTTTGCGGCGCGGCTGGACCGGACGGCCGAAGACACCGAGGCGCTGCTGGCAAAGCTTCTTGGCAACGAGCCATTGCCCGACGAGATCGCGCGGCCCAAACGGCTGATGGAAGCGATGCGCTATTCGAGCCTCGGCGGCGGCAAACGCTTGCGGCCGTTTCTGGTGGTGGAAAGCGCGGCGATCTTTGGCGTGTCGCGTCAGGCCGCCTTGTTGGCGGGCGCCGCGCTCGAATGCATCCATTGCTATTCGCTGATCCATGACGACCTGCCGGCGATGGACAATAGCGATCTCCGGCGCGGCCGGCCCACGCTGCACAAGAAAACCGACGACGCCACCGCTATTCTTGCCGGTGACGGCCTGTTGACGCTCGCTTTCGACATCGTTACCCGCGACGAAATCCACGACGATCCCACCGTGCGCCTGCTTCTCGCCCGCGCGTTGGCGCGCGCCTCCGGAATCGGCGGCATGGTCGGCGGGCAAATACTGGATCTCGCGGGCGAGGGCCGCTTCGGCGACCGCGAGGCGGTCGATGTCGCGCGCTTGCAGCAGATGAAGACGGGCGCGTTGTTGCGCTTTGGCTGCATCGCCGGCGCGATCCTCGGCCGCGCCTCGCCAAAAGAATATCAGGCGCTGGATGATTACGGCCGCGCGCTCGGCGAAGCCTTCCAGATTGCCGACGATTTGCTCGACGTCGAAGGCGACGCGGCCGCGCTCGGTAAGCAGACCGGCCAGGACGCGGCACTTGGCAAGACCACCTTTGTCACCCAGCTCGGGGTCGCAGGCGCCAAGCAACGCGTTCGCGATCTTTTGGCGCGGGCCGATCTGGCGCTGTCGATCTTCGGCGCCAAGGGCGAGGTCTTGCGCGCCGCCGCGCATTTCGTCGCCGCGCGCAAGAGTTAAACGAAATGGCCGGCGAGGAAACCGATATACGGCTTCTTCGCATTAAGCGCATGCCGAAGGCGATCCGCCTCATTTATGCGCGCCCGCGTACTTTCTTTTCGATCGCGCTGGGCATCGCCGTCTTCTTTCTGTTGCCGGCCTCGCTTCGGCTGGTGACGCGGCTCCTGATCGGTTGGGATAGTTTCGTCGCGATCTACGTCATGCTTGTCTACGCCATGATGTGGCGCAGCGACCTGACGACGATCCGCCGCACCGCCGCGTTGCAGGATGACGGCCGCTTTCTAATCCCGCTTTTGACGGCGCTCGGCGCCTTCGCAAGCTTGGCCGCGATCGTGTCCGAACTTGGCGATGCCCACCACAGGCCGGGCGAATTGATCTTCGCCACCCTCACGGTCGCGCTGTCATGGATCGCGGTCCACACCGCTTTCGCGCTGCATTACGCCCATGATTATTATCGCGGCGATACGCCGGGCGGCCTTCAATTCCCAAGCGGCAAGGTGAGCGAACACGCCGATTATTGGGATTTCGTCTATTTCTCCTTTGTGATCGGCATGACCGCGCAAGTGTCCGATGTCGGCATCACCGACAAGACCATTCGCCGCACCGTGACCGCGCACGGAATCATCTCGTTCTTGTTCAATACCGCGCTGCTCGCGCTGATGGTCAATATCGCCGCAAGCGCGATTTAAAGCGGGAAGCGTGTCCCGGCATTTCTATGGACCCCGGATCAGCAGCGCATCACGCCGAGTGGCGTGCTGCGCAGCGTCCGGGGAACATGGCTTCTCATCGCAGCCCGTTACTGCCGCCCCAAATGCGTCGCCTGCTCGACGCGATCGAACCGTTCCAGAGACAAAATCGCATCCGCGAATTGATCGGCCCGGCCGTTGAGCACGGGGCGCGCCAGCGTCAGGAATTTCTGCGCCATCGCCTGCGCATCGGGGAAAGAAGTCGGCTCGCCGGAGGGATCATCATGGATCCGTTCATGCACGCCATCCTCGGTGGTGATGCTGACGCGGGCGCCGAAGGGATGACTGCGGCCGATTTCCAAGCGATCGTCCTGCATGACATCGAATTTATCGGCCAGCGCGTCAATAGCGGCATCGCCGAGTCTGTCGTAATCGTCCCAGCCGAAGCGGCCCTGATCGAGCGCCACCGCGCCGGTGAAGAACATCGAAAACTGCCCGCCGACCACCGAGGTCGGGTGCCGCTTGGTCGCGGCATCGCCCGTGAGCGTGATGCCGTTGCGGTGCAGTCCGATCTCGACTCGCTTGATCTGGTCCGGCGTCAGATTGTGTTCGCGGCGCATCGCGATCAAGGCGTCGAGCGCGGCGTGGGTATAGCGGCAGCTCGGATAGGGTTTGACGCCGATCTTCATGGTCTCGTAGATCTTGCCGAGACCGGCGGTGGCCTTTTTCGGATCGGCATTGTCGCTATAGCCGACGAGAAGACCATGCTTGCCCTCGACCGATTGGGTGGCGCCGACGAAATCATGACGCGCCAAGGTCGCGGCAATCACGCCGTTCATCGCGGCCGCGCCGACCTGATAGCGTTTGTTCCATGCGCCGTTGAGCAGAAATTGCAAAGAGCCCGCCGCCTGGCTGCCGGAGACGCCGAAAGCCGCGATGATTCTCGCTTTCGACAATCCAAACAGCTTGGCCGCCGCCGCCGCCGCGCCATAGGTTCCGGCGGTGGCGGTGGGGTGAAAACCCCTGGCATAATGCGACGTGGGATCAAGCGCGTTACCGAGCCGGCAGCAGACTTCATAGCCGGCAATGATCGCGGTCAGCACCTCGCGTCCCGAAGCGCCGACCAGTTCGCCGACGGCAAAGGCGGCCGGCACCACCGGCGCGCTCGGATGCAGCGAAGAATCCGCATGCGTATCGTCGAAATCGAGCGAATGGCCGAGCGCGCCGTTAAGGAGCGCCGCGACCGCCGGCGTCCATGTTCTGGTGTCGCCGAACACGGTCGCCTCGCCGCTTGTATCGAGCGCCAGCGCCTCCAGCATTTTGAACAGCGAGGGCGTGGATTCCGCGTCGCGCACGGCGCGGATCGCGCTGCCGAGAAAATCGAGCGTCAAGGCCTTGGCGCGCTCGCGCACCTCTTGCGGGATGTCCTCGAATTTGAGATCGGCGACATAGGCGGCGAGTATCGCGGTTTCATCGGCCATGACGTACCCTCTCTCGTTAGAGCCGTCATTGCGAGAAGCGTCAGCGACGAAACAATCCAGACTGCTTCGTTCTAGATTCCTGGATTGCTTCGCTTCGCTCGCAATGACGGAGAGTTTCTTCAGCAATCTTCATTATTTCGTAGAGCCGACATTACCCGCCGTCAACGACGCACTTAAATGTCAATGTTCGCGCTCAGCGAATTGTCCTGGATGAATTCGCGCCGCGGCTCGACCACATCACCCATCAGTTTGGTGAAGATGTCGTCGGCCTCATCAACCTCCTTGATCTTTACCTGCAACAGCGAGCGCTCATTGGTGTCGAGCGTGGTCTCCCAGAGCTGGCTCGGGTTCATTTCGCCGAGGCCTTTGTAGCGCTGAAGCGTCACGCCCTTGCGCCCCGAATCGGTCACCGCCTCGAACAGGCTGACGGGACCGTGAATCGCGGTCTCACTGTCCTTGCGGCGCAACAGGCCCGGCTTCGGATAGGCTTCCTGCAATTTCGCGGCATATTCGTCGAGCTTGCGCGCATCGGCCGAGCCGAGCAGCGCGTCGTCGATGATGGCGACATCCTTGACGCCGCGCACCGTGCGCTCAAAGGCGAAACCCTCGCCCTCGGTGAAGCGGCCGATCCAGCCGCGCTCGACCTCATCGGCCAACGCATCCAGGCGCTTGGCGATATAATCCGCCGCCGCATTGGCGGTGGCGGCTTCGCCAGTGATCTTCGGATTCAGCACCCCGGCGATCGCCGCCTGCTCGATCACCTTGCGGTTATAGCGGCCGTGCAAATTGTGCAGCGTGGCGCGGACGACCCTTGCGTCCTCCACCAAGGCTTGCAGGTCGCGGCCGGAACGGTCCTCGCCGGAGGCGAGCTTGAACACGCAATCTTCCAGGCCGGTATTGATCAGATAATCCTCCAGCGCGCGCTCGTCCTTCAAATATTGTTCGGACTTGCCGCGTGCGACCTTATAGAGCGGCGGCTGGGCGATATAGAGAAACCCGCCGTCGATCAGGGTCGGCATCTGCCGGAAGAAGAATGTCAGCAGCAGCGTGCGGATATGGGCGCCGTCGACATCGGCGTCGGTCATCAGAATGATCTTGTGATAGCGCAGCTTCGCCAGGTCGAAATCGTCGCGGCCGATCCCGGTGCCGAGCGCCGTGATCAGCGTGCCGATCTGCTCGGAACTCAGCATCTTGTCGAAGCGCGCGCGCTCGACATTGAGGATCTTGCCGCGCAACGGCAACACCGCCTGAAATTCACGGTTGCGGCCCTGCTTGGCGCTGCCGCCGGCGGAATCGCCCTCGACGATGAAGAGTTCGGATTTCGCGGGATCGCGCTCCTGGCAATCGGCGAGCTTGCCGGGCAGCGATGCCACATCGAGCGCGCCCTTGCGCCGCGTCAATTCGCGCGCCTTGCGGGCGGCCTCGCGCGCGGCGGCGGCCTCCACCACTTTGCCGACAATGGTCTTGGCTTCCGCCGGGTGCTCCTCGAACCAGGCGGCCAAGGCCTCGTTGATGACGTTCTCGACCACGGGGCGCACTTCCGAGGACACCAGCTTGTCCTTGGTCTGCGAAGAAAATTTCGGGTCGGGCACTTTCACCGAGAGCACCGCGGTCAACCCTTCCCGGCAATCGTCCCCGGTCAGCGCGATCTTCTCACGCTTGGCCATGGCGTCGGCGTAACCATTGACCTGGCGCGTCAGCGCGCCACGAAAACCGGCAAGATGCGTGCCGCCGTCGCGCTGGGGAATGTTGTTGGTGAAACACAGCACGTTCTCGTGGTAGCTGTCGTTCCACCACAACGCCGCCTCGACGCCGATGCCGTTCATTTCGGCATTGACCATGATCGGCGCCGGCACCATCGCCTTCTTGTTGCGGTCGAGATATTTGACGAATTCCTCGACGCCGCCCTGATAGTGCATTTCCTCGCGCTTCTCGACCGCGTGACGCATGTCGGAAAGCACGATGTTGACGCCGGAATTGAGGAAGGCGAGCTCGCGCAGGCGATGCTCGAGGGTGGCGAAATCATATTCGATGTTCTTGAACGTGTCGGGCGAGGCGAGGAAGGTCACTTCCGTGCCGCGCTTGCCCGGGGCATCGCCGACCACTTTCAGCGGGGCCACGGCATCGCCATGGGCGAACTCGATGTAATGCTCCTTGTCGTCGCGCCAGATCCGCAGCAGCAGCTTGCTGGACAGCGCGTTGACCACGGAAACGCCGACGCCGTGCAGGCCGCCGGAGACCTTGTAGGAGTTCTGATCGAATTTTCCGCCGGCATGGAGCTGGGTCATGATGACCTCGGCCGCCGAGACGCCTTCGCCCTTGTGGATGTCGACGGGAATGCCGCGGCCGTCGTCGCGCACCGTCACCGAATTGTCG
>DATGJS010000252.1:0-8252 GCA_035295025.1 Bradyrhizobium sp. | reverse complement strand
TGCGCACCTGCTTCATGTTCATGACTTCGGTGAGCACGAGCGCGGTGCGCGCGCCATCATGCACGCTCAGCACGATCGGCCCCAACCCTCGGATCTGGTGCTCCGCCGGCACTGGGCTTTTGTCCCAAGGAGAAGCCGGACCCACCCCGCCATCATCGACCAGCCTGAGGCGCTGGCCTTCTTGATCCTCAAACGGCAGCGTCAAGCGGCGATCGATTTCGGCGATCTCGCCGGCGCGCGCGCCCGCCTGGCGCAGCCGCTCGCGCCAGAAGATGAGGCTTTTTTCACCCGCCACGCGCAAGGAGGTCGCGGAGATGCTGTTGGTGCCGCGCTGTTCGGGGGCGGCGGGAAAATCGAAAAAGGTCAGATCCGTGCCGGGATTGGCCTTTCCGTCCGCGTAAAACAGATGATAGGCGCTGACATCGTCCTGGTTCACCGTCTTCTTGACCAGCCGCATGCCCAATAAGCCGGTATAAAAGGCGAGATTGTCGCGTGGCCTCGCTGAAATCGCGGTCAGATGATGTATCCCGGTCAATTGCATCGTTAATCCCTGCGCTATGCGCCACCCTCAAGGAGACCCGCGGTTTGGGCGGCGTAAATGGATGATGTAGGATATCTCAGCGGTTCCTGCCAATGACGAAGAGCGAAATCATGACCGGACATGTGATCGTTACCGATGAAGAGCCCCTTCGCGTCATTACGCTACGCCGGCCGGAGAAGAAAAACGCGATCACGCAGGACATGTATCGCGCCATGAGCGAGGCGATCGATACCGCCCAAAATAATGCGGCGATCCGCAGCCTGGTCATTGCCGGCGGGCCCGGCGCCTTCACCGCCGGCAACGACCTTGAGGATTTCTTGAAGGACGGCACGTCGAATGCGGATGGCCCGCGCGCCTCCCATGCGATCAAATTCCTTTATTCGCTGGTCCACAACGTCAAGCCACTCGTCGCCGCCGTCGATGGAATCGCCATCGGCATCGGCACCACGATGCTGTTTCATTGCGACTATGTGCTGGCAAGCCACGGCGCTACCTTCTCGACCCCGTTTATTCATTTGGGCCTCGTGCCGGAAGGCGCCTCCAGCCTCTTGGCGCCCCGCCTGATAGGACATCAACGCGCTTTCGCGATGCTGGTGATGGGACGCGCGCTTACCGCCGGCGACGCCCATGCCGCGGGCTTTGTCAACGCGGTGGTGACATCGGAAACGATCGAGGCCGAGGCGCGCAAGGTCGCGCGCGAGATTGCGGCCCTTCCGGCGGAGGCGGTCGCGATTTCACGAAAACTCTTAAAGCCGTCGCCGGAAGAGCTGACCCGGCGGATCGATCAGGAAAGCCATTTGTTCGGCGAACGAATGCGCTCAGTGGAAGCCATCGCCGCTTTCAAGGCCTTCTTTGCGCGCAAAAAGCCATGAGCAGGATGCTCTCATTCAAGTCCAATGGCGCGGCGTTTCGCAAAATCCTCGCGCGGTTTTTCCATGGCCGGATCGCGCGATATTCGCCTGCTCCCAACCTTATCCTCCTCACGCTTTTGATCGTGCCAGGAGTTCTTTCGCCGGTCCGCGCGCAAACGGCGGCGGTCGATCTGCGCATTCTCGCGATCAATGATTTTCACGGTTATCTTCGCGCGCCCTCGGGCGGAATCAGAATTACCGATCCCGCCGACAGCACCAAAAAGATCGCGATCGCCGCCGGTGGCGCCGAGCATATGGCAACCCTGGTCAAACAGCTTAAGCAAGGCCACAAGAATACGATCTTTGTCGCCGCCGGCGATTTGATCGGCGCAAGCCCGCTGCTCTCGGCGATGTTCCACGACGAGCCGACCATCGAGTCCCTTTCCATCATGGGGCTGCAACTGGCCGCCGTCGGCAATCACGAATTCGACGGCGGCAAGGATGAACTGAAGCGGATGCAAAATGGCGGCTGTCACCCGCTTGACACCTGCCAGGGACCGCATCCTTTCTCGGGCGCGAAATTTCATTATCTGGCGGCCTCCACCGTCGAGACCGCGAGCGGCAAAACGATCTTTCCGCCCTACGAAATCAGAGAGTTCGACGGCATTCCCGTTGCCTTTATCGGCCTCACCTTGAAGGGCACCGCCGGCATCATTTCGCCGGCCACGGCTGCCGGCCTGGAATTTCGCGACGAGGCGGAGAGCGTGAATGCGCTGGTGCCGGAACTCAAGGCCCACGGGATCGAGGCCATCGTGGTCCTGATCCACGAAGGTGGCTATCCGACCGGCGACTATAATGAGTGCCCGGCGATTTCCGGCGCCATCATCGACATCGTCAAAAAATTCGACCGTGCGATCGACCTCGTGATCAGTGGCCACACCCATCAAGCTTACGTCTGCGAGATCGACGGCCGTCTCGTCACCTCGGCGGACAAATATGGCACCCTGGTCACCGCCATCGACGTCAAACTCGACGGCAAATCCCACGACATCATCAGCGCGAAGGCCGACAATGTCATCGTCCGCAACACCACCCTGCCAAAGGACCCTCAACAGAGCGAATTGATCGCGGCCTATGACCGACTCGCCGCCCCCATCGCCAACCGCCGCGCCGGCTCGGTCGCATCTGCCCTGTCGCGCGCGCCCAATGACGCCGGCGAGAGCTCCCTTGGCGATGTCATCGCCGATGCGCAACTCGCCGCGACCGCAACCCAGACACAAGGCGGCGCGGTGATGGCCTTCACCAATCCGGGCGGGTTGCGCGCCGATATTACCGGCAAGGAAGATGGTACGGTGACTTACGCCGATGTGTTCGCCAGTCAGCCGTTCCGCAACCAGCTCGTCACGCTTTCGCTCTCGGGAAGCCAGATCAAGACGATGCTGGAGCAGCAATGGCTCGATCCCAAACGGCCGCGCATCTTGCAGGTCTCCAAGGGATTTAGCTACGCCTGGGACAACACCAAGCCCTATGGCGAGCACGTCATCGCCGCTTCGATGGCGCTAAACAGCGAACCGATCGATCCGTCGAGGCGTTACCGGGTGACGGTGAACAATTATCTCTCCTCCGGTGGCGACGGCTTTAGCGCCCTGACCGCGGGCATCGCACCGCAATTCGGCGCTTACGATGCCGACGCCCTCTACGCTTATTTCCAGACTCATAGCCCGATCAGCCCCGCACCTGCCGACCGCATCAAGCGATCGAATTAAGTACTTGTAAACGTGCTCTTTCCCGCGCCGGGATCAACCTCTACATTAAATTCAATAAGCCCGTTCGCGAACAGCGCCACCATCCACATTCGCCACCATCCACATATAAAGGGAGTTGCATGACGACGCTTCTGTTGAGCCACCCCTCGACCCTCAACCATCTGACCCCGCCCGGACATCCCGAGCGGCCGGATCGGATTCGCGCCGTCGATGAGGTCTTGAGCGAAAGCCGATTCGATCCCCTGGTCCGCGAATTGGCGCCGGAGGGCTCGCTTGATCTGGTCACGCTGTGCCATGATGAGCACTATGTCGGCGAGTTACGCCGCGTCGCCCCTTCGAGCGGGCTCGTCTATCTCGACGGCGACACCGCGATGTCGCCTGGCACCTGGGAAGCGGTGATGCGGGGTGTCGGCGGCGCGGTTGCCGCCACCGACGCGATCATGGCGGGCCGCCATAACAACGCCTTCGTGGCGATGCGACCGCCCGGCCACCATGCCGAATCCAACCGGCCGATGGGCTTCTGTCTCTTCGATCACGCCGCGATCGCCACGCGCCATGCCCAGCGCACATACGGCATCGGTCGCGCCGCCGTGGTCGATTTCGACGTCCATCACGGCAACGGCACCCAGGAAATTTTCTGGGCCGACAAAACCGTGATGTACTGCTCGACGCATCAGATGCCGCTGTTCCCGGGCACCGGGGCCAGCGGCGAACGCGGCGAACATGACAACATCGTCAACGCGCCGCTTGCGCCGGAGGACGGCAGCGCCAAATTCCGCGCCGCTTTTGAAAACACGATCCTGCCGCAGTTGAGTAAATTCAGTCCGGAAATCATTGTCATCTCGGCCGGATTTGACGCGCATTATCGCGACCCGCTGGCCTCACTTAATCTGAAAGCTGAAGATTTCGGATGGGTGACGCGCAAACTGATGGACTTGGCCGATCGCACGGCGGGGGGCCGAATTGTCTCGGTCCTCGAGGGGGGCTATGATCTTCAGGGACTGAAGGAGTCGGTCGCGGCCCATGTCAGCGCTCTGATGGGCTCGGCGTCTTGAGACGACGCCACCACGGCCCATCCCAATTATTTTGTTCGCTCGTCTTTTGACCCGGTACTGAGACGGCACATCCAGGAAATTCAATATGGCCGAGAACGCTCAGGCGGACGTCAAAAAATTGAACTTTGAGCGCGCAATCGAGGAACTCGAATCCATCGTCAAGCGGCTCGAAGACGGCAAGGTTCCGCTGGAGGAATCGGTTGCCATCTACGAGCGGGGCGAGGCCTTGAAGCGGCGGTGCGAGGAATTGCTGCGGCAGGCGGAAGCACGGGTCGATAAAATCACGACCGATGCCGACGGCCAGCCGACTGGCACCGAACCGCTCGATGTGCAATGAGGCGCTCAGGTTTAAGCGCGGACCCTTTCAGCCTTTGCTAAAATGGTTAAGTTCCGAACGGTCTTTGATTGAAACAATCCGAAAATCCGGCTCCTTTGGGCACAATTCCCGCCCATTTCTACCCCTTTGGAGGCCCAGGAGAGGGTAAAATGCCTGGGTTCCGCCGCGATTGGGGTTCCCTATCTTCGGCCGCGGGTTGGCTTTGGCTGGCACTTTAGTGTAAAGGTTTAATGGCTAGGGGCTGCCGAAGGTGACCTTCCGCCATGTTCCAATGGCATCAAGCACTTCAAATAGCTCAATAAATTGATCGACGGGGTGAAACCACCAAGGGTGATGTAAATCACATTGAACGATCCGGACTGCGCCTTAAGGCTATCAAGGGGCTTTGACCGCTCAGCAGGTAGCCCCTCCGGCGTTTCGGGTCGTTGCGCATAAGTATTTGCGCAACCCATTTCCCGTCGGGCCGTTGATCCCGACTTTGCAACATTGGAATCTCGCTGTGACCGCATTCAGTAAGACGCCGCTTCTTGACACGATCCGCACTCCCGAGGATCTCCGCCGGCTCAAGGTGGAACAAATCCGGCAAGTCGCTGACGAGCTGCGCCTGGAAACCATCGATGCGGTTTCGGTGACCGGCGGCCATTTCGGGGCCGGGCTCGGGGTGGTCGAACTGACCACCGCGCTGCATTATATTTTCGACACTCCGCGCGACCGCCTGATCTGGGACGTCGGCCACCAGGCCTACCCGCATAAAATCCTCACCGGCCGGCGCGACCGGATTCGCACGCTGCGCACCGGCGGCGGCCTGTCCGGTTTCACCAAACGCACCGAAAGCGACTACGATCCGTTCGGCGCGGCTCACTCCTCGACCTCGATCTCGGCCGCGCTCGGCATGGCGGTGGCGCGCGATCTCTCGGGCGGCAAGAATAATGTGATCGCCGTCATCGGCGACGGCGCGATGTCGGCGGGCATGGCCTATGAGGCCATGAACAACGCCGGCGCGATGAACTCCCGCCTGATCGTCATTCTCAACGACAACGACATGTCGATTGCGCCACCGGTCGGCGCGATGTCGGCCTATCTGTCGCGGCTTTATTCCGGCAAGACCTACCGCTCGCTGCGCGAGGCGGCCAAGCAGCTCGGCAAGCATCTGCCGAAAGTGCTCGCCGATCGCGCCAACCGCGCCGAGGAATATTCCCGCGGCTTCATGGTCGGCGGCGGCACGCTGTTCGAGGAACTCGGCTTTTATTATGTCGGCCCGATCGACGGCCATAATCTCGACCATTTGCTGCCGGTGTTGAAAAACGTCCGCGACATGCAGGATGGTCCGATCCTGGTTCATGTCGTCACCCAAAAGGGCAAAGGCTACGCGCCGGCGGAAGCTTCCGCCGACAAATATCACGCCGTCGTCAAATTCGATGTCGCGACCGGCACCCAGGCCAAAGCCAAGCCGAACGCGCCGGCCTATCAAAACGTTTTCGGCCAAAGCCTGGTCAAAGAGGCGCAAAAGGACGACAAGATCGTCGGCATCACCGCCGCCATGCCGTCCGGCACCGGCATCGACATCTTCGCCAAGACCTTCCCCACCCGCACCTTCGACGTCGGCATCGCCGAGCAGCATGCGGTGACCTTTGCCGCCGGACTTGCGACCGAGGGCTATAAGCCGTTCTGCGCGATTTACTCGACCTTCCTGCAGCGCGGCTACGACCAGGTCGTGCACGACGTGGCGATCCAAAGCCTGCCGGTTCGCTTCGCGATCGACCGCGCCGGCCTTGTCGGCGCCGACGGCGCGACCCATGCCGGCTCGTTTGACAACGCCTATCTCGGCTGCCTGCCGAATTTCGTCATCATGGCGGCCGCGGACGAAGCCGACCTCGTGCATATGGTGGCCACACAAGTTGCCATCAACGACCGCCCGAGCGCGGTGCGTTACCCGCGCGGCGAAGGCCGTGGCGTGGAGATGCCGGAATTCGGCGTTCCGCTCGAAATCGGCAAGGGCCGCATCATCCGCCAGGGATCCAAAATCGCCCTGCTGTCGTTCGGCACGCGGCTTGGCGAGTGCGAGAAGGCGGCCGACGAATTGGCCGCGCATGGACTTTCCACCACCATCGCGGATGCGCGCTTCATGAAGCCGCTGGATGAGGCCATGATCTTAAAGCTGGCGCGCGAGCACGAGATTCTGCTCACCATCGAGGAAGGATCGATCGGCGGATTCGGTTCGCATGTCATGCAGATGCTGGCCGATCACGGCATGCTCGATGGGGATTTACGGATGCGTTCGATGGTGCTGCCCGACGAGTTCCTCGATCACGACACGCCGAACGCCATGTATGGCCACGCTGGGTTGGACGCCAAAGGCATCGTCGCCAAGGTGTTCGAGACGCTCGGCAAGGACGTCAAGACCGGAACCGTGAAGCTCGCCTGAGGTTTCGGCCGCCCAGCCTAGAGCATGATCCGGAAAAGTGTGAAGCGGTTTTCCCTCGCGACAAACGCCAAAGGCGTTTGCGCGGAGATCATGCTCAAACAAAGAATTAAAGCGCGATGACGATTCGACCAAATCTCATCGCGCTTTAGCGGGTTGAACTTGGCCAGTCGCAACCACAAGATAAATGTTTCCCGCAAACGCGTCGATGTTCTCCTGGTCGAGCGCGGATTGTTCGAGAGCCGGGCGCGGGCGCAAGCGGCGATCGAGGCGGGTCTTGTCGCGGCCAACGGCAGAACGATCCTCAAGGCATCCGCAACCATTGCCGCCGATGCCGCCCTCGATGCGCGGCCGGCACACCCCTTTGTCTCGCGCGGCGGCGTCAAGCTTTCCGGCGCGCTGGAACGATACCCGATTCCAATCGAAGACCATGTCTGTCTCGATGTCGGCGCATCCACCGGCGGTTTTACCGAAGTATTGCTCGCCAATGGCGCCGCCATGGTTTTCGCCATCGATGTCGGGCGGGGGCAATTGCATCCGTCGCTGCGCCATCATCCCAAAATCGTTTCCATGGAAGAGACCGATATTCGCGCCTTTGAGGGCAAGCGGTTGCCGGCGCGGCCCGACATCGTCGTCATCGACGTCAGCTTCATTTCGTTGAAAGCGGTACTGCCGGTCGCGCTGTCGCTGGCGGCGGCCCCGATGAACCTGCTCGCGCTGATCAAGCCGCAATTCGAGGCCGCGCGAAAGCATTCCAAGCGCGGCATTATCCGCGATCCCATCGTACATCGGGAAGTCTGCGACGACATCGCCGCCTTCGCGGCCTCCCTCGGCTGCACCGGCATCAGCGTCTTTCCCTCGCCGATCACCGGCGGTGACGGCAATTTTGAATTTTTCATCGGCGCGCATCGTGGTTGAACGCTTGATCATCGATCACGTCGGTCATCGCGGCGACGGCGTCGCGATCGTCGATGGGCAACCCGTTTATGTGCCTTTCGCGCTGGGCGGCGAGAGCGTCGAGGTGACCGCCGTCCCTGGTCATCATCCCGACCGGCGGCAATTGGTGCAGGTCGAACGTCCAAGTCCGCAACGCATTCGGCCGTTTTGCCAGCATTTTGGAAGCTGCGGCGGTTGCGCGATCCAGCACTGGGAGACGGAGTCCTATCAAGCCTGGAAGCGCGACATCGTGGTGACGACGCTGTCGCAGGACGGCATCGCCTGCGAGGTCGCCCCGCTGGTCGACGCCCACGGCGCCGGCCGCCGCCGCATCACGCTGCACG
>DATGJS010000251.1:0-4122 GCA_035295025.1 Bradyrhizobium sp. | reverse complement strand
AGTGTCGTCGTCGGGAAACTGCTTATTAAATGCCTGAATATTCGGACCTTTTCGGGCCATGGAACTCTCCATAACCCCCGGCAACCGGGGAATATAGGTATTGTACCCCGGTTTGTTCTAATTGTCTAGAGGGGATATATGCGGTGCGGGTGCTGGCCCCTTTCCATGTCCCGTGGTCCCTTTTGAGGTATCGGTCCGGTCCCCTCTTGATTCAGTCATAACCATTGCGCGCATTGCTCCATAAGCATTGCTAATCTGCGGTTGCTGTATGTTACGCAGAATTTATCTACAATGGTGCCATGTTCATCGGCGTCGCGACGGCCCCAATATGCGCGGCGATTATGTTAGCTGCGGTCTCGATCGCTGTTAGCATCGCTTGGCATGGTCGCGGGCGATGGTATTAGGCCGCCTCGGTTGGCGGCCTCTTTCATTCTGGCATTATGAAATTGAACTCCAGATTGTCGCCCTTTTTCGGAAAAGCGACATTCAGCATCCATTTGAAGTCGTCCCAGTTGCGAGCGACCGTCATCAATGCCGTAACAGCGTGCAGATGCTGGGCTAGGCAGGATCGCCTATGGCGGGCGTTAGCAGCTGCGGATAACGGCCCTTATTGAGTGCTGGCCCCTTTCCATCGTCGCTGATCCCTTTTGAAATTGGAGGCTGGTACCTTTTGAAAAAGCAATAGCGGTCACAATTGCTCAGACTTCCTTTTCCGACTGACACAGCCTGCAAGCGAGGGTACGGAGAAGCAACATGGATCGCTTCGTTCGCACGCAAAACGTTGAACGCTATTGCAAGCTTCTAGACCGCGTGACCGAGGAAACGGAACGGTGGCAAATAATCAAGCCGCTGACCGAAGAGCGGCAGAAACAAAAAGAAGCTGGCGATCCGCTCAGGTATTAGCCGTCAGTGAGGCAGGTACTGGCCGGTTTCCCTTCCCGAGCCTGGTGGCCGGTTTTGAAGGCCGCGGTGGCCCGATTTTGCGAACTTACGTAAAATTACGGAGTTGATCGTGGTCGCCAGATTTGTATGAAGAATTTACCTCTGTCACCTTGGCTTTTCCTTGCCGCCATGACCGCCACTTTCCTCTATCGTTGTCCCACCACCGGCTACCGAGTTCAGGGCTTCATCGCCGATAATCCGGCCGACAAGAACGGCCACGTCTACGAGGCGATGACCTGCATCGTCTGTAAACGCATCCATCTGGTCGATCCCAAGACTGGCAAAGTGGCGGCCGCTGACGGCAAATAGGCGGTACCGGCCCCTTTCCATGTCCACGGGTCCCTTTTGAATTATCGGGCCGGTCCCTCTTGATTCGGTCACAACCAATGCGCGTATTATTCCAAATGATTGCTAATCTGCGATTGCTGTAAGTTACGCGGAATTTATGTACAATGACGCCATGTTCGTCGGCGTTGCGGCGGCCTCAATATGCTCGGCGATTATGCTAGCTGCGTTCTCAATCGCGGTTGGCGTCGCTTGGCATGGTCACGGGCGATGGTATTAGGCCGCCTCAGGTGGCGACCTCTCGTTATGCGCGAAGTCAGCCTAGCCGATCCATACCCCTTTCCGACAATGCTGTTCCGTTTTGAAAACTGTGGACTGCTCTCTTTTGTCGCGTTCCATTTTTGGGACAAATCTCAATAATGGGAGTGCAGGTTGCGGGGGAAACGGGACATGCCTCGGTACTATTTCGTCGTTGAAATGCCCGATCACACCTATGACGATTCCGAGGGCGAGCAGCTTCCGAGCGACGCCGCCGCCAAAACCTATGGTGACCGCGTCGTCCGCGAACTGAAGGAGAGAGATTTTGAATCGGCCGGCGCCATCCTGCTTGTCAGGAATGAAGGCGGTCAGATCATCCAATCGATTCCGTTTTGAAGGTGCGGGCCGGTTTCCGGGCCTGGTGGCCGGATCAAAAAAATGATGGTGGCCGGCTTTGAAAGTGAGCGGTTTTAAACAGATTCCCCAGTGGCCATGACGGCAGAGTGTAAGGTTGATGTTGCGAGGTGTCGGGACACATGGGGAATGTGTCATGTCGAAAACCAACGAGTTCTGGAATTACGCTGAAGAAGCGACTCTGTGGGCCTGCCGCGCCACAAGCGAAGATGAGAGACAGGCTCTCGTTGATCTCGCGCGGACTTGGACACAGGCCGCATTGGCGGAGCGACATGCTCGGATCGATGCGGATCATATGCCCAACCGCTGCATAAGGCCGCTTCAGGTGGTGGCCTCTGCGCGTGGAGCTTTTTGATTTGACGTTCGCCAGCGGCAGTTCGCGGCTGGGTGGGTAGCGAATGTCAAATCCGCTCCACTCGCGCGTCAGCTGAGGCGGCCTCCCCGGTCGAGTCCTGCGATGAGATTGACGATTGCCGCAGCCCTTCTCATTGGCTTCGTGCTCGCCATGGCGTTGGTGTTCGGCGGCAACATTCTTGGGATCAATCCATAAGGTGTCCGTAAACGACGCTTCCCATCCTCCGAGAAGACCCCGGGGGAATTGCGCGCCCTTGCAGTTGTAACGGATGGCCGGTTTCGCCCGATGGGCCTTGCTCGGCGCCAAAGAAAAGTTCGCCCCGGTTCCGGGGGCGACGATTGGAACCGGGGCGAGTTTATCGGGGGCAGAACCCCACGATATGTTTCGTCCTACTCGCTCGGCAGACGGCTTGCACTGTGACAAATCACAGGCGGTCCTTTTGACCGGGACGGCGTTGCCGCAGCCGCGAACGAAAGGCGTGTCCGCGGTCATGACGCGCATCACAATGGACCGAGGACGCCCCATCGGCGGTGGTTTCCCGCGAGAGTCCGCCTGGCCAGGCGCGGCCAGTCCCCGACAAGCGACCTGGGCGCGTCACTTGGCCGCCCATCGCTTGGCCGCCCGTCGCTTGGCCGCCCGTGACCCAGCCATGGCTTTGGTCGCTTTAACGGTGGCCACTGTTACGATCGCCCGTTCCGCGACCAGACCGAAGACGACGGCCGGCCGCACGACCAGCGCATCGCTATGCGGCGTGAAGCGATGCAGGGCGCGCGACGGCGAAGCGCCTCGCGAGCGTCACTTCGGACAGTCAATGAAACTTCTGGCGCATCAATTGCCACAGCGCGCTGAAGCCCACGAGCGCGTAAGCTATGTGACTGTAGTGGCCGAAAATTGCATCGGCGGCGTTATAGCCCGACACCGCCAGCATCCCGACATTGAGCCCCGCCAGAATGAGCAGAACCAGCGTCGGAAAATCGACGAACCACATGCCGTCCCCTATGCCGCTGCGCGGTACTCTATTGAGCTTCGTCGGCTGCGCGAGCTTCCGAACCCTTTAGCTTTTAGCTTTTAGTTGCATATGCGGCAATCTGGGCAATCTGCATGAATGCAGTTGTTTCCGCCGTGCTACTGTTGCGCACCATGCACGACATCCTGATCCGCGGCGGCATCCTGTACGACGGCGCCGGCAATCCCGGCGTGGCGGGCGATATCGCGATTGCGGGCGGCCGGATCGCCGCGATCGGCCGCGCCGCCGGCCCCGCGCAACGCGTGATCGACGCGGATGGGCTCGCCGTGGCGCCGGGCTTCATCGACATCAAGACGCATTCCGATTTCACGCTGCCGATCAATCCCAAGGCCGAGAGCAAGGTGCGCCAGGGCGTCACCACCGAGATTGTCGGCCATTGCGGCTTCTCGGTCGCGCCGGCGCTCTCCGGCAAAGTCGAGCTGCTGAAAGATTATCTGAGCCCGAGCGCGCCGTGGCTGCCGTTTCGCGAAACGAGCTTCCCCGATTACCTCGACAGCTTTCCGCCGACCGCCGTCAATGCCGGCATGCTGGTCGGCCACAACACGCTGCGGCTGATGGTGATGGGCATGGCGGAGCGCGCGCCGAGCGCGGCTGAACTCGATGCGATGATCGCGCTCCTGGAAGACGCGCTGTCCGCCGGCGCGCTCGGCCTTTCGTCCGGCCTGTTCACGCCGCCCGGCTCGTACGCACAGCCTGCGGAGCTGATCGCGCTCGGCCACGTGCTCAAGCGGCACAATGCCGGCTATTTCACCCATCTGCGCGATGAATCGAACAAAGTGCTCGAGGCGCTCGCCGAAGCGATCGAGCTGGCCGAGCGCTGCCGCGTGCACGTCGAGATCGT
>DATGJS010000250.1:0-13634 GCA_035295025.1 Bradyrhizobium sp. | reverse complement strand
CTTGCCGGCGCCGTTCGGTCCGATCAACGCGGTGATCCTGTGCCGCTCAGCCGCAAATGAAAGTTTGTTGACGGCGACCACGCCGCCGAAGCGCATGGTCAGGCCGTCGACACGAAGGATGAAATCGCCGCTCATCCTCGTCCTTCCCTGGCAAGCTCGGAGGAGATGGCCGTGTTTTGCTTCAGGAAGATCGTCGGCGCGCGGTGGCCGATCAGGCCGCGCGGCCGCCAGATCATCAGAAGCACCATCGCCATTCCGAACACCAGCATGCGGTATTGATCGAACCCGCGAAACAGCTCGAAGCCGCCGATCAAAGTGAGCGCGGCCAGGGCGACGCCGAGTTGGGAGCCCATGCCGCCGAGCACGACGATCGCCAGCACCAGCGCCGATTCCTGAAAGGTAAAGGATTCCGGGCTGATGAAGCCCTGACGGGTCGCAAAGAAAGCACCGGCGAATCCACCGAACATCGCTCCGGTTGCAAAGGCGGTGAGTTTGGTCGTGGTGGTGTTGATGCCGAGCGCGCGGCAGGCCACTTCATCTTCGCGCAAGGCTTCCCAGGCGCGGCCGATCGGGAGCCGGCGCAGGCGGATCGTGACCCAATTGGTCACGAGCGCCAGCGCCAGGATCAGGTAGAACAAAAACACGATGCGCTGGGTCGGCGAGTATTCGATTCCGAGTCGTGCCGCCAACCCATCCTCGTCCGCCGTCAGCGGAATGCCGAACAGCGTCGGGCGCGGAATGGGGGAGACGCCATTCGGGCCGCCGGTCAGGCTTTGCCAGTTGATGATGACCAAGCGTATGATCTCGCCGAAAGCCAGGGTCACGATGGCGAGATAGTCGCCGCGCAGCCGCAACACCGGAAAGCCGAGCAACACGCCCCAGCAGGCGGCGAAAATACCGGCGAGCGGCAGGCAAATCCAGAATGTGAGCCCGAAATTGGTGGCGAGCAGCGCGTAGGAATAGGCGCCGACAGCGTAGAAGGCGACATAGCCGAGGTCGAGCAGGCCGGCGAGGCCGACCACGACGTTCAGCCCCCATCCGAGCATGACATAGGTGAGGACCTGGATGCCGGTGTCGATGACGTAGCGCTGATTATAGAAAATGACCGGCACCAGAAGCGCGCAGGTCAATAATAGCGGCGGGATGGCCCGCCCGGTAAAGTCGAGCGCGCCTTTCAACGGGGTGGGAATGGCTCTGACCGTATTGGAATCGCCCCACCATTGCCGCAGCAATTCGACGATGATGCTGCCGCCGAACACGATGGCGACGATGGTGGCGAGGTCGTCGAACCTCGTCCAGTAAATCAATTGGCCGTTCGGGCCCGCCTCGGTGCGGATGCCGATCATCAGCGAGAACAGCACGAAAGCGACGAGCGCGCTGATCAAGGCTTTCTTGAAGATGAAAACAATACCGGCGCGGCGCGAGGTTTGCGTGAGGTCGGGCGGAGCTACCGTCACGCGAACTGGTGCGGTAGATTTGACATTCGCTTCAGTGTTGCTGCGAATTCTCATAGCGAATGTCAAATCCCAAGCCGCACCAGAATTGTTGACTCTGCTAGTGTCCCTTTAGTTCTAACATTCGCAAGAGAGCTTACCGCAACGGGGTGCGAATGTTAGAACTGGGACACTAATTTCCTTATACTTTTTCGATTTCGGGACGGCCGAGTAATCCGGTCGGAAGGAAGATCAGCACGACGATCAGGATCGAGAAGGCTGCGACGTCCTTATATTCGACCGAGAAATAGGCCGACCAAAAGGTTTCGATGAGGCCGATCAGGAGGCCGCCAAGCATCGCGCCGGGCAGGGAGCCGATGCCGCCGAGGACGGCGGCGGTGAATGCCTTGATGCCCGCGACAAATCCCATGAAAAAGTCCACCAGACCGTAATAGAGCAGGTACATCACGCCGGCGACGGCGGCGAGCGCGGCGCCAATGACGAAGGTCATGGAAATGGTGCGATCGACATCGACGCCAAGCAGCGCGGCCATGGTCTGGTCCTGTTCGCAGGCACGCATGTCGCGTCCGAGCCGGGTCCGCGACACCAGCCAAGTGAAGATGGAAAGCAGCACGATGGTGGCGAGGACGACGAGGATTTGCACGTTCGACAGCCGCACCACGAAACCGTCGCTATCGAACAGGCTATAGCCGCCGGTGATGATCGGCGGCACGGGTTTGACGCGTGCGCCTTGTGTGATCTGCGAATAGTTGATCAGCACAAACGACATTCCGATCGCCGACAGCATCGGCGCGAGGCGGAACGAATGGCGCAGCGGCCGATAGGCGATGCGCTCCACGGTCCAGCCGTAAAGCGCGGTCATCGCCATCGACACCAACAGCACGATCAGAAGAATCAGCGGCACGGTGGTCAGCCCCATCGAGACCAGGATCAAAAAGGTGATCAAGGCAATGAAGCCGCCGATCATGAAAATATCGCCATGGGCAAAATTGATCATGCCAACGATGCCATAGACCATGGTGTAACCGATGGCGATCAGGCCATAGATCGAACCGAGCACTAAGCCGTTGATCAGTTGCTGGGCGAAATAATCCATACGCTGCCGGTGGTTGGCGCATTTTGCGGTCAATGGAAATCCGTTTTGGGTCGTCGGAGCCGCAAACCGCCGCATTTTTTAACAGCGGGAACCGCGGGCGGCAACAGCGCTTAGGAGGGGCTAAGCGTTTGTACAGAACTAGTTTTCGGGATTCGCTCCTTCGAGGGCTACGCACTCACGGATTGGTGAGTCGAAACAAAAGTTCCTATGAAACCAACTCGGTGCGCCACTGTTACCTCTCGTGACTTTAACCAGGGAGATTGCAATGTCCAATCCGAACCAGAATCCTGGCCAGCAAAATCAGAACCCAGGACAGAAGCCGGGCCAGCAGCAAGGCGGCGGTCAGAAGCCCGGACAGCAACAGCAGCAGGATCCGAACCGTCCAGGCCAAAACCCCGGCCAGCAAGGCCAGCAGGGCAAGGATCGCTAATTCCGATCGGTTAAGGTTGGTTGTGCAGTAACAGAGTGCGTCTCAGAGAGAGTTGCGTCTTTAGGAAGGTCCCGCCGAAAGGCGGGATCTTTCTTTTAGGTGTCCGTAACGCAAGGCAAGGCCGCCAACCGTGATCTGGACCTCCGCGGGAACCTCAACTACGGTTCCTTTTCAAGCGGCAAGCGGCGGAAAGCGATTTGATCGCGACTTCGCCAAAACGACCGCGTCACATCAGGAGGAAAGCCGATGACTTTGACCCGCCGGGGTGTCTTTGCGACCGCAGGGGCGGCAGCCGCCACTCTTGCTTTTGAGAAAAGCGCCAGCGCCCAGCCGTTCGAATTCAAACCGAACCAGCGTTATCCCGACGCCTCGATCGAGGTTCTCGACCCGAGCTTTGCCAAATACCGCCTCTTCAGCAGCACCGTCGAACAGGTGGCGACGGGCATGCGTTGGGCGGAAGGGCCGGTCTGGTTCGGCGATGGCCGCTACATTCTGGTCAGCGACATTCCGAACAACCGCATCATGCGTTACGACGAAGCCAATGGAAATTGGGGCGTGTTCCGACAGCCGTCGAATTTCGCCAACGGTCATGCGCGCGACCGCCAGGGCCGGTTGATTTCCTGTGAGCATCTGACGCGCCGCATCACGCGAACGGAATATGATGGCAAGATCACGGTGCTGGCCGACAGTTTCAACGGCAAGCGCCTCAATTCGCCGAACGATATCGTGTGCAAATCGGACGGCTCGATCTGGTTCACCGATCCGCCCTTTGGCATCTCCGGCGAGTGGGAAGGCGACAAGGCGACGCCGGAACTGCCGCATTCCATTTATCGCATCGCGCCCGACGGCAAGCTCGGCCTTGTCACGTCGGAGCTTGCGGGCCCGAACGGGCTTGCCTTCTCGCCCGACGAAAAGAAGCTCTATGTCATCGAGTCGCGCGCCCAGCCGAACCGGCTGATCTGGTCGTATGACGTCGGCGCCGACGGCGTGATGCTGTCGAACAAGACCAAGCTGATCGACGCCAACGGTCCCGGTGCGTTCGACGGCTTGCGGGTCGATACCGACGGCAATTTGTGGTGCGGCTTTGGTCACAGCGGCGCGCCAAATGCCAAGGGCGAGGAGCTCGATGGGGTAAGGGTGTACAATTCCGAAGGCAAGTTGATTGGCTTCATCCGCCTTCCCGAGCGCTGCGCCAATCTCACCTTCGGGGGTCCGAAGAAAAACCGCCTGTTCATGGCGGCCTCGCACTCGCTCTATGCCGTTTATGTCGAGGCGAGGGGGGCGGTCTAAGGCGCTCGGCTCCTGCCGTCATGGCGAGGAGTGAAACGACGAAGCAATCCAGTTTTTCAGGGCTGGATTGCTTCGCTGGCGCTCGCAATGACGACGGTTCCCAGGTGGGACCAATGCCAAAATTAAGGTAAATAAAGGGTTTAAATTGCCCCTCGCAATTTAAGCGCGTTACCTCCCGAGCAAAGCGCGAGCCTTCACATGCGCGCGTCGAAAATGGGAAGCGGCATGTCCACCAACTGGCGGATCACTTCATTCAACGGCGTCTTGCTCGCGGCCTATTTCATTCCGACCTGGGCCGTGATCGCCACCCGGATCGTGATGTCGCCGGTTCGCGGTCTCTATGAACGGCCGAGCGTATCGGTCGCGCTCTATGCCAGCGATCATCTGCAACTGGCGTCCATGACCACGGTACGCTTCGCCTGGCTGCTTGCGCTCGGCAGGCTCACCGTCGTCGCCTTCTTTATCTTGTTCATCTGTTTGGCGGTGCGCGCCGCGATCCGAAAAATGGGCAGTGGCGATGAGGCCTTGGCGATCGCGCTTGGCATCGGCAGCGTTATCTCTTTCGCCAGCATGATCATGGCTTCGCAAGTTGGTGAAATCGAAGCGTTGCGCATCCACGCGACCGAGCTCTTGTTGATGCTCGGGAGCGGCATTGTGATGTTATGTGAGGCCCCGCCGCGGCCTGCCGCTGCGGCATCGGCGGACCTATCCGTTCAAAAGGCCCAACTCAGCTACAATAGCTGAGGCCTCCTTGACCGCATGATTGGCGGCCGGCACGCCGCAATAGATCGCCTGCTGAAGCAATATTTCCTTGATGTCGTCGGGTGTGAAACCGCCCTCGGTGAGGGCCGCGCGCACATGCAGGCGGAATTCGTCCCATTGGCCGAGCGCGACCATGGTGCCGATCACCAGCACGCGCCGCGTGCGATGATCGTAATGCGGCCGGGTCCAGATTTCACCCCAGGCATGGCGCGTGATGAGATCGATGAAATCGGCATTGAACGAGTTTTTGCTTTTGATCGATTTATCGACCCAGGCGTTCCCCAGCACTTGGCGGCGTTGCGCCATGCCCTCGTCACGGCGTTGTTGATCGTCCATGGAATTTCCTTCCTGTCATTGCGAGCGTCAGCGAAGCAATCCAGTCCGGTGTGAAGATTCTGGATTGCTTCGCTGACGCTCGCAATGACGCTGTCTATTTCACTTCTGCGTCAAAAAGCCCACGACCGCATCCGTAAAGGCGTGCGGCTGTTCGACATTGGAAATATGGGCCGCATCCAGGATCGTCATCGAGGCGCCTGGAATGTGACTGCGGATGAATTCGGCTGCCGCGACCGTCGTTGACATGTCATGGCGGCCGGCGATCACCAGCGTCGGGCTCGTGATGCGAGCCAACAGCTCCCGCTGATCAAGCGTGCTGAGCGCCTCGCAGCAGGCGATGTAGCCGGCAGGCGGCGTGGCAAGCATCATGTTTTTCAGATTTTGCGTGACCTGCGGCTCGCGCTCGCGGAAATCGGCGGTCAGCCACGCCGCAATGACGGCATCGGCGACGCCGGCCACGCCGCCTTCTTTCACCGCCTTGATCCGATTCAACCAATTGGCCGGATCGGGATAATAGCAGGCGGTATTGGCGAGAATGAGTTTGCCGAATCGTTCGGGGGCGTGAGCCCCCAGCCATTGACCGATCATGCCGCCCATCGAGAGCCCGCACCAATGCACTTTATCGATGTTAAGGTCGTCGAGAATGGCTAGCACATCGCGGCCGAATCGTTCCATCGAATAGGGGCCGGGCGGGACGCTTGATTTGCCGTGGCCGCGCCGGTCGTAACGGATCACGCGAAACAACTGCGTGAGCGCCTTCATCTGCGGCTCCCACATCTGCATGGTCGAGCCGAGCGAGTTCGACAACATCAAGGTCGGTCCGCCGTCACGGCCCTCGACCGATACGTTGAGCAGGCAACCGTCGGCGTCGATCATTGGCATGGCATTGTCTCCAGATTCCCTGTTCTCAGGTGTCTTGCGGTTCATCGAGTGAAGCGAGCAGGCGATCGATCAGGGTTTGTGAGGCGCCCTGATAGGCCATCGGCTCGAACAGGTTTGCAAGCTTCTTTGCATCGAGATGGGCGGTAATTTTTGGGTCTCTTTCCAACACCGCGCGCAGGCCCATTTTTTCGGCGGCAGCCTTTTTGCTCGCGGCCTCTACTAAATGATGGGCTTCCTGCTTGCCGATTTTTTCCGCAAGCGCCATCGCCACCGCTTCCGCCATGATCAGGCCGCCGGTGGCGTCGAGGTTGGCGCGCATGCGCGCAGCATCGACTTCCAATCCCTCGGCAATATCGACAATAGAAGCGAGGGCGCCTGACGTAACGAGCAGGAGGTTTGGGAGGGTCGGCCACTCGGCATGCCAGGGACCGGCGCTGCGTTCGTGATCGCCGACTTGGGCAGCGAACATCGTGGCCGCCAGATTCGGTGCCATGGTTGCCGCGGCCAGCGCGGTTGCGGCGGCGACCGGGTTGCGCTTGTGCGGCATGGTAGACGAGCCGCCGCGGCCTTCGCCCGCCGGTTCGAAAGCTTCGGCCACATCGGTCTGCATCATCAATTGCACGTCACGGGCAATCTTGCCGCAGGTGCCGGCGATGATGGCAAACGTGGAGGTGATTTCGGCAAGACGATCGCGGTGAGCATGCCAGGGTGCCTCCGGCAAAGGCAACTGTAGAATCCGCGCGAGTTCTTCCGCCACTTTTAGTCCGTTATCGCCGAGGGCTGCGAGCGTGCCGGCGGCGCCGCCGAACTGGAGCGCGAGCGCATGCCTCACATGCCGCAAGCGGCCACGCGAGCGGTGCAGGGCTGTGGCGTATTCGGCCAATTTCAATCCGAACGGCATCGGCAACGCATGTTGCAGCCAGGTGCGCGCCACGACCGGCGTGTTGCGATGCGTTCGCGCGAGTTTGGCAAAACCGGCCACCGCGCGGCCGATATCGGCCAACAGCGCGTCGATGCCGGCGCGCAAGGTGAGCATGGCGGCGCTATCGATCACGTCCTGGCTGGTCGCGCCCCAATGCACGTAACGCGCGGCCGTCTCGTCGATCTTGGCGACTTCCGCGGTCAGCGCCTTGACCAGGGGAATCGCCAGGTTGCCGGATCGCGTGGCGGCTTGCGCCAGCGCCGCCAAGTCGAACGCGCTCGCCACGCAGGCCTTCGCGATCGCCGCGGCAGAGGCCGCCGGGATGATGCCATGCGCGGCTTGCGCGCGGGCCAGCGCGGCCTCGAAATCGAGCATGTGCTGAAGGTAGGCCAAGTCGTCGCATACGCCGCGCATGGCGGCGCTCGACAGCATGGGTGCGAGCAGGGGCGAAAGCGAAGTACTCATTGTGCATTGGATGTTGGAATGGACCGCTGGCCGGACCTAATCACCCCGACGGGCCGCTGCCAATCGCAAAACGCGCATGCATGCCGCCAATGCCCCGGTTCTGGCGTTCAGCCCCTTCCTTTTGAGCCTTTAGTGCATTAGTTGGTGAGGCAAAGCACAGGGAATGGGAGCCGGACATGGCCATGACGATGCACGGAGAGGCTCAGCTTGGAGCCTCGCGCGAGGCGGTGTGGGCCAAGTTGAATGATCCCGAAGTGCTGAAAGCTTGCATTCCTGGCTGCGAGGAGCTGGAGAAGACCGAAGACAATGGCTTTCGCGCGGTGGCGAAAATGAAGGTCGGCCCGGTTTCGGCCCGCTTCAAGGGCAAGGTGACGCTGAGCGACCTCGACCCACCAAAGGGCTACAAAATTTCAGGCGAAGGCGAGGGCGGGGTGGCGGGTTTTG
Source organism: Bradyrhizobium sp. (assembly GCA_035295025.1). Classification (GTDB taxonomy): domain Bacteria; phylum Pseudomonadota; class Alphaproteobacteria; order Rhizobiales; family Xanthobacteraceae; genus Bradyrhizobium. The sequence continues at coordinate 5,553 of DATGJS010000250.1, read as the reverse complement.
CCAAGGGCGGCGCAACGGTGAGCCTTGCCGACCAGGACGGCGGCACGCTTTTGACCTATGAGGTCGAGGCGCAGATCGGCGGCAAGCTCGCCCAGCTCGGCCAACGCCTGATCAACGGCGCGGCCAAGAAGCTGGCGGATGAGTTTTTCGCGAATTTTGCCAAGGCGGTGCAAGGCTGAGTTTTCGGGCGGATCGATTAGGGCTGGTCGGCCGAAAAAGACGGCTGGCCGCAAAAGCTCTTTGGCCCTCACAAGCCATGTTCTGATGAGGTTGCTCATTGCCGCCATGGCCCATATTATGGCTTTGAAACAATCGAAATGATCGTGCGCCGCACGAGGCGGCAACGCGGATGATGCGGCAACGCAGATAACCAGAGAGTGCTGATGGCGAAGATTTCCCTGACCGTGAACGGTAACCCCGTGAACGCCAATGTCGATTCCCGAACCTTGCTGGTACAGTTTCTGCGCGAGAATCTGCACCTGACCGGCACCCATGTCGGTTGCGACACCTCGCAATGCGGCGCCTGTGTGGTCCACCTCGACGGCAGGGCGGTCAAATCCTGCACGACGCTGGCGGTCATGGCCGATGGGCATGACGTGAAAACGATCGAGGGACTGGCGGTCGATGGCGGACCGTTGCATCCGATGCAGGAAGCCTTCCGCGAGCATCACGGCCTGCAATGCGGTTTCTGCACGCCCGGCATGATCATGACCGCGGTCGATATCGTCCAGCGCAAGGGCCATGACCTCTCCGACCACACGATCCGTGAAGAGCTGGAAGGCAATCTTTGCCGCTGCACCGGCTACCAGAATATCGTGCAATCGATCGCGGCGGGCGCCAAAGCGATGGCCAAAGCCTGATCGCGTCTTAAAACTGATCTCGCCTAAAATCCGGCCTCGCTTCAATCAATCTTGCGCGGCGATTAGGGATACAAGGAATATCCGATGTACGAATTTAAATATCATCGTCCGGCCACCGTGCGGCAGGCGGCCAACCTTCTGGTCAAGAACGAAGACGCCAAGGTGATCGCCGGCGGACATACGCTGTTGCCGGTCATGAAGCAGCGGCTCGCCAGCCCGCCACATCTGGTGGACCTCTCCCATATTGGGGGGTTGGACGGCATCGAGATGAAGGGCCGCTCGCTCGTGATCGGCGCCACCGCCACCCATCATGCGGTTGCGACATCGGCGGTTGTGGGCGAAGCCATTCCGGCGCTGGCTTATCTGGCCGGCCTGATCGGCGATCCCGCGGTGCGTCACCGCGGCACCATCGGCGGCTCGCTCGCCAATAATGATCCGACCGCCGATTATCCCGCGGCCTGTCTTGCGCTTGGCGCGACCGTCGTCACCAATAAGCGGCGCTTGAAAGCGGAAGAATTCTTCCAAGGCTTGTTCTCGACGGCGCTTGAGAGCGACGAGATCGTCACCAAGGTGATGTTCCCGCTGCCGAAGAAGGCCGCCTATGTCAAATTCCGCAATCAGGCCTCGCGCTATGCGCTGGTCGGCGTTTTCGTCGCCAAGCGTCCCTCGGATGTGCGCGTCGCCGTCACCGGCGCGGGCGCCGATGGCGTCTTCCGTCTTACTTCTTTTGAAGAAGCCTTGAAGAAGCGCTTCTCGGCCAAGGCGCTGGACGGGTTGACGGTGCCTGCAACCGGCCTCAACAGCGATTTGCACGGCAGCGCCGAATACCGGGCGCATCTGATTGCCGTCTTGGCGCGGCGCGCGGTCGAAGCCGCGACCGCCAAATCGTAAATTCGGCTTCTTTCGCTTCAGCAAGGCTTACGCACCATGACCGCATCGGCGTCTCCCAAGCCCGTCGATGTCAAATCGGTCGATGCGATGCTGGCGCTATTGACCTCGCGCGGCTATTTCGCTGAGCGCTCGCTTGCGACCGTCACCTATCTGTCGCTGCGCATGGGCCGTCCGCTGTTTCTTGAAGGCGAAGCGGGTGTCGGCAAAACCGAGATCGCCAAAGTGCTCTCGGCGGCACTTGGGCGCAAACTGATCCGCCTGCAATGCTATGAAGGCCTCGATGTCGCCTCCGCCGTCTATGAGTGGAACAGCGCTGCGCAGATGATCGCGATCCGCCTTGCGGAAGCCACAGGTGATACCGACCGCGACCAGCTTTCGGGCGATATTTTCGCCGAACGCTATCTGATCAAGCGGCCGCTGTTGCAGGCGCTCGATCCGGACGTCGCCGGCGCGCCGGTGCTTCTGATCGACGAACTCGACCGCGCGGATGAGGCGTTTGAAGCGTATTTGCTGGAAATCCTCTCCGACTTTCAGGTCACGATTCCCGAATTCGGCACGGTGAAGGCGCTGCAACCGCCGATCGTCATCATCACCTCCAATCGCACCCGCGAAATTCACGATGCCTTGAAGCGGCGATGCCTCTATCATTGGGTCGATTATCCCAGTGCCGAGCGGGAACTTGCGATCGTGAAATCGCGCGTGCCCGGCATTTCCGTGAAATTGTCGCAACAGGTCGTGCGGTTCGTGCAGGCGCTGCGCGATCAGGATTTCTATAAATCGCCTGGCGTCGCTGAGACGCTCGATTGGGCAACCGCGCTCACCGAGCTTGACGCGCGCTCGCTGACCGCCGAAGTGGTCGGCGACAGCCTCGGCGCACTCCTCAAATATCAGGACGATATCGCGCGCGTGCAGGGCGATGCGCTGCAAAAGATTTTGAAAGAAGCGACGAGCGAGAATTAGGCGTCGTCTTTCCGGGTTCGCAGCTCGCGCATGCCCCGGAATGACCGGAGAGGTAAGGGTAAATGGTCGCCATCAATCACCTCAACCCTCCGACCGGGCAGATGGCCGACAACGTCATCGGCTTTGCGCGGGCGTTGCGGGTGGCGGGGATTCCCGTCGGGCCGGGTGCGGTCATCGATGCCATGAACGCGCTGCAAGCCATCGACATCGGCAATCGCACGGAGGTGTTCACGGCGCTGGAGGCGATTTTCGTCAACCGTCACGAACATGCGCTGATCTTTGCGCAAGCCTTCGATTGGTTTTTTCGCGCCGCCGAAGACTGGAAGCATATGTTGGATTCGGTGCCGTTGCCCGATCACGCCAGGAAAAAGCCACCGCCCGCTTCGCGCCGGGTCCAGGAGGCATTCTCGCAAACGCAGATGACCGAGGTGCCGCAGGCGCAGGCGGAGGAAATGCGGCTTTCGGTCTCCGACAAGGAGGTTTTGCAGAAAAAGGATTTCGCGCAAATGACCGCGGCCGAGATCGCCGAAGTCACGCGCGCCATTGCCAACATGAAGTTGCCGCAGGCCGAATTGCGCACCCGCCGTTATCGGCCGGATGCACGGGGCCTGCGGCTCGACATGCGGCGGACGTTACGCGCCTCGCTCCGCACCGGTGGCGACATCGTCGATCTCCGCAAGCTCGGTCGGATCGACCGGCCGGCGCCGATCGTGGCTTTGCTCGATATTTCGGGTTCGATGAGCGAATATACCCGCCTGTTTCTGCATTTCCTCCATGCGATCACGGATGCACGCAAGCGCGTCTCGGTGTTTTTGTTCGGCACGCGGTTGACCAATGTGACGCGCTCGTTACGCGCCCGCGATCCCGATGAGGCGCTGGCGCGCTGCTCCTCGTCGGTGGAGGATTGGGCCGGCGGCACGCGGATTGCGACCTCGCTCCACACCTTCAATAAGCTCTGGGGCCGGCGGGTACTTGGCCAAGGCGCGATCGTGCTGTTGATTTCCGATGGGCTGGAGCGCGAGGCCGATACCAAGCTCGCCTTTGAGATGGACCGCTTGCATCGCTCCTGCCGGCGCTTGATCTGGCTCAATCCGCTGCTGCGCTATGGCGGCTTCGAGGCCAAGGCCCAGGGCATTAAAATGATGCTGCCGCACGTTGACGAATTCCGCCCGGTGCATAATTTGAGTTCCATCCAGGGGCTGATCGAGGCGTTGTCGTCGATGCCACAGCCGCATCACCGCAACCTTATCCGATCGGTCGCTTGAACGAAGACTGGCGAGGCTTCCATGCTCAATCGTGACGAGGACATTCTCAAAGCCGCCGAAGACTGGCAGAGGGCGGGCCGTGGTGTCGCCGTGGCTACCGTGGTCGAAACCTGGGGTTCGGCGCCACGGCCAGCCGGATCGAGCCTCGTGATCAATGACGAGGGCACGTTTCTGGGGTCGGTCTCCGGCGGCTGCGTCGAAGGCGCGGTCGTCACCGAAGCGCTCGACGTGATCGCGAGCGGTGAGCCCAAAATGCTTGAATTCGGCGTCGCCGATGAGACCGCCTGGAATGTCGGTCTTTCCTGCGGCGGCACCATCCGCGTGTTCGTCGAGAAGGTCGGGTAATAATCGTGAAGCTCCAGACCCTCCATCAACTCAACGCCGAACGCGCCGCGCGGCGGCCCGTCATCGTCGTGACCGACACGGAAAGCGGCGAACAACGCCTGGTCAAGGCGGCCGACTTTGCCGGTGATCCCTTGCACGCGGAGTTGTCGAAGCAGCTTCGCATGGGCAAGAGCGCAACGGTCGAGGTCGGTGGCAAGAAATTGTTCCTCAACGTTCATGCCCCGACCGCGCGGATGGTGATTATCGGCGCCGTCCATATCAGTCAGGCGCTCGCGCCGCTCGCCCGCTCACTCGGTTATGATGTGACGGTGGTCGATCCACGCACGGCGTTTGCAAGCCCTGAGCGTTTTCCCGACGTGCCGCTGATTGCCGAGTGGCCCGATGTGGCGCTACCGCTGCTTAACATCGATCACTACACGGCTTTTGTGGCGCTGACGCATGATCCGAAAATCGATGACCCGGCGTTGCTGCATGCGTTTGCCCGCGACTGTTTCTATATCGGCGCGCTCGGCTCGCGAAAGACCCATGCCAAGCGCGCCGATCGCCTGAAAGCGCAAGGCGCGGGGGATGGCGACATCGCGCGCATCCATGCGCCGATCGGTCTGTCGATCGGTGCGGTTTCGCCTTCCGAAATCGCGGTTTCGATCATGGCCGAGATCACCGTGAGCTTGCGGTTGCCCAAAGACAAAGAGACCGTGGCATGAAATTCGGCCCCGCGAGTCTTTCAGACGCCATCGGGGGTGTCACCGTGCACACCCTGCGTCAGGGCTCGCTGGTGCTCAAAAAAGGCACGACCATCGGCCCTGCCGAGGTCGCGGCGTTGACCCAGGCCGGCGTTGCGGAAATCATTGTCGTGCGGTTGGAGGACGGTGACATCTCGGAAGATGTCGCCGCCGCGAGCATCGCACAGGCGGTGGCGGGCGAGGGCGTCCATGTCGAGCGGGCGTTCACCGGCCGCGCCAATCTGTTCGCCGCGCGTGCCGGCGTGTTGGTGGCGGACCGTGCCGCGGTCGATCGTATCAACGCCGTCGATGAAGCGATCACGTTCGCCACGCTTTCTGCTTTCAAGCCGGTCGTGGAAGGCGAAATGGTCGCGACCGTCAAACTCATTCCATTTGGAGTCGCAGCGAAGTTGCGCGATGAAGCGGTTGAGGCAACTAAAGGCGGTGCCTTGCGGATTGCGCCCTATGTCATCAAGCGCGTCGGCGTGGTCTCAACGCTGTTGCCGGGGC
>DATGJS010000249.1:0-2537 GCA_035295025.1 Bradyrhizobium sp. | reverse complement strand
CTCACGGTACATGAACAACGACAGCGATTCCGGCGAGGCGTAACGCAGCCACTCGTCGATCGTCAGCCCATTGCCTTTCGACTTCGAAATCTTCTGGCCCTTGTCGTCGAGAAACAGTTCGTAGTTGAAGCCTTCCGGCGGCGCGCCATCGAGCGCCGTGCAGATCTTGCCCGAGAGCTTGACCGAATCGATCAGGTCTTTGCCGGCCATTTCATAATCGACGCCAAGCGCGGTCCAGCGCATCGCCCAATCCGGTTTCCATTGCAATTTGCAATGCCCGCCCGTGACCGGCAGCGTGACGCGCTCTTTGGTCTCGGGATCGTCGTAAGAGACCGTGCCGCCGTCAATATCGTGCGCCACGATCGGCACATAGAGCACCACGCCGCTGCGCGGGCAGATCGGCAAAAACGGCGAATAGCTCGCGGCGCGCTCCTCGCGAAGCGACGGCAGCATGATCGCCATCACCTTTTCGATCCGCTCCAGCATCCTCACAAGCGTCGCGTCGAACCTGCCCGAAGTGTAATATTCGGTCGAGCTGGCGAATTCATAGTCGAAGCCGAATGTATCGAGAAAGGCGCGCAGCCGCGCGTTGTTATGGGCGCCGAAACTTTCATGGGTGCCGAACGGATCGGGTACTTTCGTCAAAGGCTTGCCGAGATGGCCGGCCAGCATCTCCTTGTTCGGCACATTGTCGGGCACCTTGCGCAACCCGTCCATGTCGTCGGAAAACGCCAGCAGGCGGGTCTTGATCTTGTCTTCGGTGAGGACGCGAAAGGCATGACGCACCATGGTGGTGCGCGCGACCTCGCCGAACGTGCCGATATGCGGCAGGCCCGAGGGGCCATAGCCGGTTTCGAACAGCACCTCGTCTTTTGGTTTCTTTTTCAACCGCGCGACGATCGCCTTGGCCTGCTCGAACGGCCAAGCGTTGGATTGTTCGGCGAAGGCGCGCAAGTCGCTCGGGGTGGCTGAAAGTTCGGTCACGGACATTCCTGACTTCCATAAAGGCACTGAATCTAACACACCCGTCATTGCGAGCGAAGCGAAGCAATCCAGACGAATGCCTGAAAGTGCTGGATTGCTTCGTCGCTTGCGCTCCTCGCAATGACGGGATCGCGAGAGCCATACCCTAAAATGGGCTCACCGAGAAATAGCGCAGCCATAAATCGGTGTAGCGGCCTTTTTCCCAAAGCCGGAACAGCGCCCAGTTCAGGGCCTGCCGCAGCAGATCATTGCCCTTGCGCACCGCAATTCCGATACCTTCGCCGAAATAGCGGCTTTCGACAAATGGCCCGCCCGCAAACGCGCAGCACTCGGCCGAATCCGTGCCGTTGATCCAGAACGCCAGCGACAAGGCATCGCCGAAGATGAAATCGACCTCACCGCGCCGCAAAGCCAGCCGAAGCGCCTCATCGTTTGCAAAAGCGTGCAGTTCCGCGCCGGTGAACATCGCCTTCAGATAGGCCTCGTGCGACGTGCCCGCGACGACGCCGAGCTTCCTTCCGTCGAGAAATTCGGGCCGAATTTCACGCATCACCGCGTCGCGCCGCGATACGAAGCGCGCCGGAACGCGGTAATAGGGGTCACTGAAATCCACGCGGCTGCGCAGCTCGGGCGTCGCGGCGAGCGAGGCGATAATCGCATCGCCCCGGTTGCTGGAAATCGCATCGAGCAGCGTCTCGAAACGCCGCATCTGGATCGTGCAGGTGACTTTGATCTCCTCGCAGATCAGGCGCGCCAGATCGACGTTGAAGCCCGCCGGATTGCCGTCCGGCCCGGTGAAATTGAACGGCGGGTAATCCGTCTCGGTCAAAAACCGGATCACGGTAAGACGCGACATGTCGGGCCGCTCCGGCCGCCGGCGCGGATCCCAAAAGCCCGGCACAGCTTGCGGCGCGGCCTCGGTGACCGGCTTGACCGCGCTTTGATTGGGCGCGCTCTGGGCGCGAGCGAAGCCGCAAGTGAGGAAAATGGCGAAAGCGGCGGCCGCGAGAAGTCGATGCATTTTCATACGCATCAGGCTTAACGGAGTTTGCCGGTTAGAATGAGTCTGACTTGTCCGCATCTGCCGATTTCCGGGAAAACCGGGGCCTTATAGCCGCTTCCCCTCGCGAAGGCGAACGGCTTTGAGCCATCCGGCACGAGCTCCCGTCACAGGTAGCGTTTGAGATCGGAAGCGGCTTCCTCGGGCTTGCGGTTGAGGTTGAAGGGCGCGACGAATTTGCCGTCGCGATCCATCAAATAGACCAGGGCGGTATGGTCCATGGTGTAATCGCCGTCCTTCAACGGGACTTTCTTGGCATAGACGCGGTATTCCGAAAGTACTTTCGCGATCGCTTCGGCATTGCCGGTCAGGCCCTTCATGCGCGGATCGAAACTCGACAAATAATCCTTCATCGCGACCGCGGTATCCCGCTCGGGATCGACCGAAATATAATAGGCATTGACGCCGTCGGCGGCCTTGCCCATCGCCTTCATCACCTCGGAAATTTCAAACAAAGTGGTCGGACACACGTCGGGACAATGGGTGAAGCCGA
>DATGJS010000248.1:0-14826 GCA_035295025.1 Bradyrhizobium sp. | reverse complement strand
GAATGTGTCAGCGGCAAACTTGTGGGCTCGACCCAGCTCGCCAGCGGCCGCTTCGCCATGATCGATGATGGCGTCGGCTTCCAGCTGGTGCCGTGGCAGCCCGTTCTCGACAAGCGCATCGGCCAGCACATCACCGGCATCATGCGCAGCGCAGGTGGCATCGAATGGGGTTTCGGCAGGAAACGGGGGCTGGGGATATGAGTGTCCCCAAGGGGCTATGAATATCCCCAACATAGTCACCGCTTGTCGCCATGGGGCCGGACCAGCGCCATCCGGTAAAGGCTGGCGCGCATCGCGCGCCCCCGCTTCGCGGCTGCGGCCTTGACGGGATGTCGCCGGCCCGGCAGGGGCTCGCCATGCAGGTAAGGTTAGGAGTCACGCGCTTTGCGGCGTGTCACTGCCAACCCCGGAGACGGGGTAATCCGCCGTCCGCAAGCAATTCTACGCCGCAAGTCGATGACTGGAATTTCTGACTTCCGCCATGGGTTTCCGCGCTGTTTCCATCCGATGGATACTGACGAGGGAGCGTGGGCATGGCAGAGGAAGAGAAACAGCGGGGACCTCGTCCGGCCAACGACAACGGATCGCCTAACGGCGTATCTCTCGATCCCCGTATCTTGCGGATTGCATGCGCAACCCCGAAAGAAGATTGCAAAGCGAGAGACATTTTTCCGGCGTTCGTTGATGGCGGAATTCATGGAACGGAATCGCAATCCCCAGCGCTGCGTGACAATAGCCTCATTGTCGCGGAATCGAGATCCCCTTACGTGCGAAGGGGAGAGCACCACCCCATGCCCGCACGGATGCAAGCCACCGCAGAGGACAAGCGAACCGCCGAGGATCGGCCCACTCGCGACTACCTCGAAACGACCCGCACCTTCTGGCAGCCCTATGCTGAGCGCGAGCTCACCCGCGAAGATGCCCGCGAAATGGCGCACAACCTCATTGGCTTTTTTACCGTGCTGCGCGAGTGGACACTCAGAGAGCGGGAGCGTGCAAGATGCGGAGTCGTTGAGAGAGCTTCGTCACCTCCACGGCGGAAGCGTGGAAGACTGCGCACGCGTGCTGCGGCAAGAGATAAAATGCAATCTTGATGCCGAATTGATTTGCTCTCTTGCACCCGGGCTGATTCAATACGCCATCGTTGCGCGAGGTCGCACATGAGTAAGCTCAGCACCACAAATAACGGCGCTTCAAAGTCAAATAAAGTGCTGGCTTATGCGCGCGTCTCCTCCAAAGAGCAGGATATGGAGGGATTTTCCATCGCCGCGCAACAGAAGCTCCTGCAAGCCTATGCCAGCGGGAACGGCCTCATCATTGAAAAAGAATTTATCGACGTGGAGACGGCGAAGGCGAGCGGCCGCTTGAATTTCAACGAGATGGTGAACTACATCAAGAAGCATCCCGGCATCCGCACTTTGCTGGTCGAGAAGACCGACCGTCTTTATCGTAACCTTAAGGATTGGGTGCTCCTCGACGAGCTTAACATCGAAATCCACCTCGTGAAGGAAGGTGTTGTTCTCTCGCAAGATTCAAAATCATCCGAGAAATTCTTCCACGGCATCAAGGTTCTGATGGCAAAGAACTACATCGACAATCTTTCGGAAGAAGCTCGCAAAGGCCAGCAGGAGAAAGCCGAGCAGGGCATCTGGCCGACCAAGGCCCCGCTCGGCTATCTCAACGTACTGGGCACGGACGGCAAGCGCATTATCGCGCCCGATCCCGCCGTCGCATCCATCATCACCAAGATGTTCGAATGGTACGCGCCGGGCGTCCTCTCGCTAGAGGAAACTGCCGACAAGGCTCACGCGGCGGGCCTTTCGTATCGGCGGACGAGTGCCACCGTTCCCGTGAGCGCCGTGCATACCATCCTGCACAATCGCATCTATACTGGTGAGTTTGTCTGGAAAGGCCGCATCTATAAGGGGCGCCACACGCCGTTGATCTCTGTAGACCTGTTCGAGCGGGTTCAGGACGCGCTTAACAGCCGCCAGAGGAAGAAGCTCCGCCGTGTGAAGAATGACTTTGCGTTCTCGACGCTCGTGCGCTGCGGCCATTGTGGCTGCGCCCTGACCGGAGACATCAAGAAAGGCCGCTACATCTACTATCGCTGCACGGGCTACAAAGGGCGCTGTCCGGAGCCCTATGTCCCGGAAGCCGTTCTGTCTAGGAAGTTCTCGGAATTGCTGCGCCAACTCGACATTGGCGAGCCCGCTCTTCGGCTTGTCTCGGAAGGCCTTAAGTCCAGCCACGTGGATCAAGCCAAGGAGCACGCGGAAGCGATCGAGAGGCTGCAGGCAGAATACGACCGCATCCAGTCGCGCATTCAGGCGATGTACGTCGATAAGCTGGACGCAAAAGTGGATCCCGGCATGTTCGAGCGCTTGTCTGCCGACTGGCGCAAGCAGCAGGACCGGTGCTTGCGCGAGATCGAGCGGCGGCAATCAGCCGATCAGCACTACCTTGAGGAAGGCGTCACCATCCTTGAGATGGCGAGGAATGCCCAACGCCTGTTCGACAGCGAGGAACCGATGCAGAAGCGGCGGCTCCTCAATTTCGTTGTTTCGAACTCCACATGGGCAAATGGAGAGCTGAATGCTAACTTACGCGAACCATTTGGATTTATTGCTGAAATGGCGAAGTTTACTTCCGGCAGCGGTTCATCAAACGGGGCAAACTTCGCCGATCATTCTGGTTGGCTGGGGAACTAGGATTCGAACCTAGACAAACAGAGTCAGAGTCTGTTGTGCTACCGTTACACCATTCCCCAAAGTTACCCTTAGATATCAATCAGATATTGGATAAACTGAACGCCGTAGGTGAGGACTCATCGTCTCGCGGCGCGGATCGCACCTTCTACCCGCTCCATCCCGGTTTTGGCAAGCCGCAGGCCGCACGCGGGTCCCGAACGGCGCATTGCCCCTCTCAGATTGGCATGCAATGCTGAAAGTCCAATAAAACAAGGGGCGTGGATGGTGACGCCGCGAAAGTCGGCCCTTGAGAGCCCGACATCGGTGAAGCCTTTCGGAGACAATCGGACATGAATTTTCAGCGTATGATGGGGCTCCTGTGCGCGGTCTTGATTTCTACCGTGCCGGCGGGGCCCGCTTTTTCGCAAACGCAAACCGTCAAGATCGGCGCGGTGTTTCCCTTGAGCGGCAGCGCGGCGAGCGCGGGCGCCCATGCCAAGGCCGCGATCGAAGTCGCCGCCGACATCATCAACAACGCCCATCCTGAGTTCGGCAATTTTCCGCTGGCGAAAAACGCGGGCCTTGCGGGCCTTGGCGGCGCCAAGGTCGAAGTGGTGTTCGGCGACAGCCAGGGCAGTCCCGCCACCGGCCAAAACCAAACGCTGCGCCTGATCACGGAAGAGAAGGTGGCGGCGATGACCGGCGCCTATCAATCCGGCGTCACGCTGACGGCGAGCGCGATCGCCGAGAAATATGGCATTCCCCTCGTTAATGGCGAGTCGGTTGCCGCCAATCTGACCGAACGCGGCTTTAAATGGTTTTTCCGCGTCACGCCGATCGCCTCCGACATCGCCAAAATCTATTACGATTTTCTGGCGGACATGAAGGCGTCTAGCACCAAGACCGACAATATAGCGATCGTCCACGACACAACCGAATACGGTGTCTCGGTTGCCAGCGTCATCACCAACGTGTTCAAGGAGAAGGGGCGGGCGATCGCGCTCGATATCCCCTATGCGGTCAATGCGACCGACGTGCAGGGCCAAGTGTTGCAGCTAAAGGAGAAGAAACCGGACGTCGTGATCATGATTGCCTATACGTCCGACGCCATTCTCTATCAAAAAACGATGCAGTCGCTCGACTATAAGCCGCCGATGATCATCGCCGACGATTCCGGCTATTCCGATCCGTCCTTCATCAAGGCGGTCGGCAAGATTTCGCAAGGCGTCCTCAATCGCTCGTCATGGAGCGTCGGCCCCGCCGGTTCGCCGACCGCGCTGATTGCCGAAATGTACAAGAAGAAGACCGGCGATGATATGGACGACACCACGGGCCGCGCGATGCAGGCATTTTTTGTCCTGTGCGAGGCCATCGACCGCGCGGGCTCGACGGACCCAGCCAAAATCCAGGCGGCGCTCAAAGCGACCGACTTAAAGCCCGACCAGTTGATGATGGGGTATAAGGGCGTCAAGTTCGACGAAAAGGGGCAGAATTTTTTGGCGTCGAGCCTGATCATCCAGTTGCAGGACGGCGAAAACTACGAAGCCGTGTGGCCGAAGGCCAATGCCGCGAAGGCTCCCGCGCTGCCTTTCAAAGGCTGGTGAATTCCGTGAAGGCGAAAGAAGGCGCGAATAGCGCTTCGCTCGCCGGTGGTTTCGCATCACGATCGCAACCGATTTAACCCGCACAAGACCTGATTGAGGGCATGTCGTCGACGCTTTTCCAGGTAATCGCCGGTGGCCTGTTGTTGGGCGCCGTCTATGCCTTGTTTTCATCGGGCCTCACGCTGGTATGGGGCATGATGAATATCGTGAATTTCGCGCATGGCGATTTTGTCATGCTCGGCATGTATGTGGCGTTCGTGGTCTGGACGTTGTTCGGGGCGGGCCCCTTAGCCGGCGTTCCGCTCGCGATATTATTGCTGGCAACTCTCGGCGTCGTCGTCTATTTCGCGCTGATCCGCGACGTCATGAAAGGGCCGATGCTCGCTCAGATTCTCGGCACGTTCGGTCTCGCATTGCTGCTTCGTTATTCCGTATTCGCTTGGTTCGGCGCGAATTTCCTGTCCTTGCCGGAAAATCTCGTCGGCGGCACATATGATTTCCTGGGCCTGCGAATCCAGGCCGCGCGGCTCTTGGCCGGCTCGGTCGCGCTTTTGGTGACGCTCGGCCTGCATGTTCTTCTGACGCGGACCTCGTTGGGATCGAAAATGCTGGCGGTCGCCGAGGATTCGACCGCCGCCCAATTGATGGGAATTCGCCCAGATACGATGCAAGCGATCGCCTGGGCGATCGCGGCGGGTGCGACCGGGCTTGCCGGCGCGCTGATCGCGACATTTTTCTACATCGTGCCGACGGTCGGCGAGACCTTAGGCATCGTGGCTTTCGTCACGGTGTCGCTCGGCGGTTTCGGCAGCATTCCCGGGGCTCTGATCGCCGGTCTTTTGATCGGCGTCATCGAGTCGCTCTCGGCCTATTTGATCGGCGCCATCTATAAGGACATGGTGGTGTACGCGCTGTTCCTCGGTTTCCTCTGGTTCCGGCCGCAGGGCCTGATGGGCAAAGTTTGATCGTGGCGCGGAATTTCAAATGGGCGGTATTAGTCTGGCTTTCGGTTTTCGTCGCGCTTGCCGTCGCCTATCCGCTGGTGTTCTCCACCCCATTCCAGCAGCGTCTCGGGGCATTGGTGCTGCTTTATGCGATTGCCGCATCGGCTTGGAATGTCGTCGGCGGATATGCCGGGCAGGTCTCGGTCGGCCATGTCGTGTTCTTTGGCTGTGGCGCCTACGCCGCCATGGGCGTTTACGTGCATTTCGGGTGGTCGCCGCTTCTGGGGATTCCCGCCGGCATCCTCGCCAGTGTGGTGATATCGGCCGTCATTGGCGTGCCGACATTGCGATTGTCCGGCCATTATTTCAGCATGGCCACCATCGCGGTCGCTGAACTCATGCGGTTGATCGTCACCAATACCGAATATCTCGGCGCCGCGGCCGGCTTGAGCGGACCGGCCGTGCCGCGCAACATCTTCGATCTCTCCTTCATCTCGGCGCTTCCTTATTATTATTTGTTCCTGGCCGTCTTGATGGTGACGTTGGCCATCACTTGGTGGATGGCCCATAGCCGCATGGGATTTTATCTGCGCGCGATCCGTGACAGCGAGCGGGCGGCGCGCTCGCTGGGCGCCCCCGCAAGCCGCGTTAAGCTTTACGCCTTCATGCTGAGCGCGGCGATGACCAGTGTTGCCGGCGCGCTATACGCGATGATGTTCGGATTCGTCGATCCTGAATCGGGACTTGGCATTCTGATTTCGGTGAAAATGCTGATCATGGCGGCGCTTGGCGGCGCTGGGCTGTTATTCGGCCCGCTGGTCGGCGCGGCGATCCTGGTGCCGGTCGAGGAAGTTTCCAACAATTTATTGGGCGGCAAGGGAGCGGGCCTGACCTTCGTCGTTTATGGCGCGATCATCGTTTTGATCGCTCGCTTTCAGCCCGGCGGCATTCTGACCTTGATCCGCCGGCTATGGTGGGAGCGCCCGCGCAAGGCCATGCTTGGCGCGGACACGGCGCGGGAGGGGGCCCATGCTCCTTGAGGCGCGCGCGATCACCAAGACGTTCGGCAGTTTCAAGGCCGTGGACAATGCCTCGATCGCGGTCGAGCAGGGCGATATTCTCGGCCTGATCGGGCCGAACGGCGCGGGCAAATCGACCTTTTTCAACTGCCTTACCGGCGATCTTGCCGCGACGTCGGGCGCGGTCCTGTTCGAGGGCCATGACATCACGGCCCTGGCGCCGGAGGCGCGTGCCAGACTAGGCCTCGCGCGCACCTTCCAGCTCCCTCAGACGTTCGAAGGCATGTCAGTCTTGGAGAATGTGATGATCGGCGCGTTCCTTCGCACGCCGCATCGGTTTGAGGCGGAGGCCCGCGCGCGCACGGTACTGGAGCGCCTCGGCATGGCAAAGCTCGCGGCAATGCCGGCGCGCGCGCTGGGGACGCCGGGCCGCAAGCGGCTGGAAATCGCCCGCGCGCTTGCCACCGAACCCAAAGTGCTTCTGCTCGACGAGGCGATGGCGGGCCTCACCCAGCATGAGGTACGGCTGGCGATCGAGCTCGTCCGCGACATTCATCGCGCCGGCGTCACGCTCGTGATCGTCGAGCACATCATGGAAGTCATTATGTCACTAGCGACCCGCGTTCTGGTGTTTCATCAGGGCCGCGAGATCGCCCGCGGCAGTCCGCGCGAGGTTACGGGAAATCCCGCCGTCATCGAGGCCTATTTGGGCAAGCGCGCCGCCAAGGCGGCCGCCTCCCATACCCCGATTGAGTTGTCGGGCGGCACTACCCCATGAGCGCGCCATTACTGAAGGTCGAGCATCTGGAGGTGCGTTATGGCGATCTGATCGGCGTGTCCGATGTCTCGTTCGATGTGCCGGAGGGAAGCGTGGTCGCGCTGCTTGGCTCCAATGGCGGCGGCAAGACCACGGTGCTCAATGCGATTGCGGGCCTTATTCCCGCGCATGCCGGATCGATTGAGTTGCGCGGCCGCGCGGTGACCGGAAAGAGCGCGTTCTCGATCGTGCGTGAGGGCCTGGCTCTGTCGCCGGAGGGCTGGCGGCTGTTCGTCCGGCAAAGCGTCGAAAATAACCTTAAGCTCGGCGCTCATCCGTTGCGCGACAAGAAGCGCGCGGGCGTTTTGCTCGATCGGGTCTATGATATTTTCCCAAAGCTTGCCGAACGGCGCCATCAGCGCGCCGGCACCATGTCGGGCGGCGAGCGTCAGATGCTCGCCGTCGGCCGCGCGTTGATGAGCGATCCGAAACTCCTGATGCTGGACGAGCCGTCGCTTGGTCTTGCGCCGGCCGTGGTCGAAACCATGTACGAGACGTTCGGCCGCTTGCATCAAGAAGGCTTGACCCTTCTGCTCGCCGAGCAATCGATCGAACTTGCCCTTGAAGTTGCCGATTTCGCAACCGTCCTTCAGATCGGCAAAAGCGTTCTGTCGGGCAAGGCGTCCGATCTCGCCAATGATCCGCAGGTGCAGAAAGCCTATCTCGGCATCGGCTGAGAGCGCGCGCCATTGCCGCGCGCGGCAGGCGATTGCAAGTTGGATTACTCGGCGGCTTCCTTGACGGCGCCGCGCTCGGGAATTTCGTGCGCATCGCCGCCCTTTGAGCGTCCCCAATTGGCGAAGGCGTTCGAAAGCTTGTCGAGATAGAGATAGACCACGGGCGTGGAGAACAGAGTGAGCGCCTGGCTGACGAAAAGACCGCCGACCATCGCATAGCCGAGCGGCTGGCGGATTTCCGATCCGGTGCCGGTGCCGAGCATCAAAGGCACGCCGCCAAGGAGCGCGGCCATGGTCGTCATCATGATCGGACGAAAGCGCAGCAGCGCCGCTTTGCGGATCGATTGCTCGGGCGTGAGATGTTCGTCGCGCTCGGCCGCGATCGCAAAATCGACCATCATGATGCCGTTCTTCTTCACGATGCCGATCAGAAGGATGATGCCGATCAAGGCGATCAGGCTGAAATCATATCCGAACGCCATCAAGATCGCCAACGCGCCGACGCCCGCCGAAGGAAGCGTCGAGAGAATCGTCAGCGGGTGAATGTAGCTCTCATAGAGGATGCCGAGGATCAAATAGACGACCACCAGCGCCGCCAGGATCAGAAGCGGCACGGTGCCCAGCGATTGCTGGAAGGCTTGCGCGGTGCCCTGGAAGCTGGAGTTGAGCGTTGGCGGCGCGCCAAGTTCGGCCATCGCCCGTTGTACGGCGTCGGTCGCCTGTCCGAGCGCGGCATTCGGCCCCAGATTGAAACTGATGGTAATCGCCGGAAACTGGCCTTGATGACTGATCGAAAGCGGGCGGACCGGCACGCTGCTCCAGCTCGTAAAGGCCGACAGCGGCACCTGATCGCCGGTCGCGGGCGATTTCACATAGAGTTTGTCGAGCGTGTCGAAACTTCCCTGAAGCTCGGGCAATATCTCCAGGATCACGTGATAGCTGTTGAGCTGCGTGAAATATTGGGTGACCTGACGCTGCCCGAACGCATCATACAGCGTATCGTCGATCAATTGCGGCTGGATGCCATAGCGCGAGGCGATGTCGCGATTGATGTTGAGCTGGAGCGTGGTGCCTTCCGATTGCTGGTCGGTGGCGACGTCGCGCAATTCCGGCAAGGTTTTCATCCGAGCCAGGATCTTCGGCGCCCATTCGTTCAGTTCGTCAAGGTTGGCGTCTTGCAGCGTGAACTCGAATTGCGTTCGGGTCGGCCGGCCGCCGAGCCGCACGTCCTGTGCCGCCTGCATGTAAAGCCGCGCGCCTTCGACCTTTTCGAGCTTGGGACGCAAGCGGGCGATGATCTGCATGGCATTGGCATCGCGCTCTTCCAGCGGCTTTAACGTGATGTACACGCTGCCATTGTTGCCGGCGCGGCCGTTGCCGCCGATCGCCATCGCCACTGACGCCACCGCCGGGTCGGCCAGCGCGATCGCGCCGAGTGCTTCCTGGCGTTCCTTCATCGCGGCAACCGAAATATCCTGCGAGGCTTCTGAGGTGGAGGTAATCAGGCCGATATCCTGTTGCGGAAAGAAGCCTTTCGGAATGATCACGAACAGATAGACCGACAATCCGATGGTGGCGAAGAACAAGATCAGGGTGGTCAAGCGCCAGCGCAGGGCGATGTCGAGGCCGCGCTCATAGGCGCTCAACATCGCATCGAAGCCGCGCTCGCTTAACTGGTAGAGCCGGCCGTGCTTGGGGGTCTCGCTATGCGAACGCAGGAAACGCGACGCCATCATCGGCGTCAGGGTGAGCGACACCACCATCGACACGAAGATCGTCATCGCGAGCGTGACGGCGAATTCGCGGAACAGGCGACCGATGATCCCGCCCATGAGCAGAAGCGGGATCAGCACCGCCACCAGCGAAATGCTGATCGAAACGATCGTAAAGCCGATCTCCTTGGCGCCCTTGTAGGCGGCGGCGAGCGGGCTCTCGCCTTCCTCGACATAGCGGGCGATGTTTTCCAGCATCACGATGGCGTCGTCGACGACGAAGCCGACCGCAATCGTCAGGGCCATCAGCGACAAATTGTCGAGCGTGTAGCCGAACACCCACATCAAAGCGCAGGCGCCGAGCAAAGCCAGCGGCACCGTCACGGCCGGAATCACCGTCGCCCAGAAGCTACGCAGGAATGCAAAGATGACCATGACGACGAGGAAAATGGTCAGAAGCAATGTAAACTGGACGTCTTCCACCGCGGCGCGAATGGTCTGCGTCCGGTCGCTGATCACGTCCACCTTGATGGCGGCGGGAATGCCCGCCACCAGCCTCGGCAGCAGCGATTTGATCTTGTCCACGGTGTCGATGACGTTGGCGCCGGGCTGCTTGTAGACCACCAAAAACACGCCGCGCTTGCCGTTGGCCCAGGCGGCCTGTTTGGCGTCTTCCGGTCCCGTCACGGCTTGTCCGATGTCGCGAATCCGAAGCGGGCCGCCATTGCGGTACGCAAGGATGACGTCGTTCCAGTCCTTTGCGTCCAGCATCTGGTCGTTGGCGTAGATCGTGAAGGCGCGCTTTTCGCCGTCGAAATTGCCCTTGGGGCTATCGACCGTCACAATCGAAATCTGATTGCGCACGTCTTCGAGCGACAAGCCCTTGGCGACCAGTTTCGCCGGATCGATCTGAACGCGGATCGAGGGCTTTTGCTGACCGCCGATCGTGACCTGGGCGACGCCGGAAATCTGGCTGATTTGCTGCGCGAGCTGGGCATCGGCGGAATCGCTCACCGTGGTCAGCGGCAAGGTGTCCGACGTGGCCGACAGCAGCAGGATAGGCGAGTCCGCCGGGTTGACCTTGCGGTAGGTCGGGGGCGAGGGAAGGTTTTTCGGTAGTTGGCCGCCGGCCGCGTTGATCCCGGCCAGCACGTCATTGGCGGCGCCGTCGATATTGCGATTGAGGTCAAACTGGATCGTGACGGCGGTCGTTCCCAGATAGCTCGTCGAAGTCATCTGGGCGATGCCGGGGATTTGAGCGAATTGCCGTTCCAGCGGTTGCGCCACCGAGGACGCCATGGTTTCCGGGCTCGCGCCGGGCAGTTGGGCGGTGACCTGAATGGTCGGGAAGTCCACTTGCGGCAAAGG
This sequence comes from Bradyrhizobium sp., assembly GCA_035295025.1. GTDB lineage: Bacteria > Pseudomonadota > Alphaproteobacteria > Rhizobiales > Xanthobacteraceae > Bradyrhizobium. Next base: position 3,995 of record DATGJS010000248.1, on the reverse strand, counting down.
CGCGACAGGCAGCAGCGGATAGGCAACGAGGCCGACGAAAAGAATACCGGCCATCATCAGCGAGGTGCCGATGGGGTAGCGGATAAACGGTGCCGAAATGCCGTCGCTCATTCTTGCCGAACTTTCGTTTGCGCCGGATCGGAACTCGCCACCGCGGTGCTGACGAGCGTGCCGGGGGCGACCTTGAACTGGCCGGCTGTGATGACCTGCTCTCCCGGCGCGAGGCCCTTTTCGATCACGGAACGTCCGTCGATCGACTGGCTCACCTTGACCGGGCGCAATTCGGCTTTGCTGTCCTGATTGACGACGAAGACATAAAGCCCGTTGGTGCCGTGCTGGATCGCATCGTCCGGAACCACGGTCGCGTCCTTCAGCGTGCGGATCAATAGCCGGGTCGAGACCGATTGACCGGGCCACAAAGCGTGGTTTTTGTTTTCGAACACGGCCTTGAGGCGGATGGTGCCGCTGGTCGAGTCGACTTGGTTATTGACCACCGAAAGGTTTCCTTCGGCGAGCGGCTTCCTGCCGTCGGTCGTGATCGCGATCGTCTTGAGCGGCTGGATCGCCTGCGCCTCATTGACGTCGGGCAGTTGCTCTTCCGGCGCGGTGAAAATAACGGCAATCGGCTCGATCTGGGTGATCGTCACGATTCCGGTCTGGGTCGCCGCGTTGACGATATTGCCGGTATCGACCTGACGCAGGCCGACGACGCCGGAGATCGGCGCCCTGATCGCGGTGTAATCAAGTTGGGTCTCGGCGTTGGCGATGGCGGCCGCGTCGGCGGCAATCTGCGCCGTCAATTGCTGCACGCTGGAGCGTTGGGTATCGATCTGCTGGCGGGTGGCGAATTCGCCCAATTTGAGGAAACGCTGCAAGTCCAAATTGGTGTTGGCCAGATTGGCCTCGTCCTGTTCCTTTTTGGCTTTCGCCTGGTCGAGCGCGGCTTGATAGGGGCGTGGATCGATTTGGGCGAGCAGATCGCCCTGGTTGACGAGTTGGCCTTCGGTGAAGGCGATCTTGTCGATCTGGCCGTCAACGCGGGAGCGAACCACCACCGTGTTGAAAGCCTGAACGGTTCCGAGACTCGTCAGATACACCGGAAAGTCGGATTTCTCGACGGGCACAGCGCTGACGCGCACCGCGTTCCGGGTTGCCCGTGCCTTGTTTGCGGCAGCCTGCTGATCTTCGCCGTGGAATCGCTGCCAGCCGAAATATCCAAGCCCAGCGACCGCCAAGACCAGTAAAGCCCACCGCGTTGCCCGCGATTTGTTCATGTCGGCCTTCGAGTTAAAAAAATATAAGTAGCGAAACTTTCCTAGGGTTCATAGAGACTCCACATATAATATGCGTGCACTTAATGTGTAAACACATTATGGCTTGATAATCCTAAACAATTCGCAATTCCTTGACCCTTTGGACCGATGTCCCTCGACCTGAAAAAGCAGCTGATTTCCCAACTGGTCGAAAGCTCGCGTTTTTTGCGCAACTATATCGATCAGCGCGCCAAAACCCGCGGCACGACGCGGGCGCAATGGATCGTGCTTTTCCGGTTGCGCGACCAGGAAGGCCTGTCCCAGGTCGATTTGGCCGACGTTTTGGAGTTGCAGCCCATCTCGCTGGTGCGCTTGCTCGACCGTCTGGTGGAGCATGGTCTCGTCGAGCGCCGAAACGATCCCAGGGACCGGCGGGCCAACCGCCTGTTTCTCACCGCCTCGGGCCGTCAATTGGCCGACGATCTCGACAATCTGCGCGACGCCATTGCGAGCGACGTTTTGCAGCAGATACCGGCGGCTGAGATCGAAACCAGCTTGAAGGTGCTGCGGGACGTGAAAGACCGGATCAAAACCTTGGCCGAGCCTGCGGGCGAGGTGGCCGCCAAATAAGCGGCCATCGAAAGGCTTTATCAGCTCTTCTTCACCATCGGACAGACGCTCTTTTCGAGAGGTAAGAAGGCTTCGTCCGCCGGGATGGTGGCGATCAGCTTGTAATAATCCCAGGGGTATTTCGATTCCGAGGGTTTCTTCACCTCGAACAAATAGGCCGGGTGAATTTTACGGCCATCGGTACGGATCGTGCCCTTGCCGAACAGCGGGTCGTCGGTCGGCATTTCCTTCATCTTGGCGACCACGGCGCGGCCGTCATGCGGATTGCCGCCGAGCGCTTCCAGCGCCTTGAAGTAATGGATCAGCGATGAATAGATGCCGGCCTGCACCATGGTCGGCGGGTTCTTCTTGAAGCGCTCGTTGAAACGCTTGGAAAAGGCGCGCGTGGCGTCATTCATGTCCCAGTAGAATGTTTCGGTGAAGTTGAGGCCTTGCGCGACATTGAGCCCGAGCGCGTTGACGTCGGTGATGAACATCAGCATGCCCGCAAGCTTCTGTCCGCCTGCGACGATGCCGAACTCCGCCGCCTGTTTGATGGCGTTGGTGGTGTCGCCGCCGGCATTGGCGAGGCCGATGATCTTTGCCTTCGAGGCCTGGGCTTGCAGCAGGAACGAGGAGAAATCGGCGTTGTTCAGCGGATGTTTCACGCTGCCCAGCACATTGCCGCCACTGGCCTTCACGGTCGCGCCGGTGTCGCGCTCAAGCGCCTGTCCGAACGCATAATCCGCGGTCAGGAAGAACCACGTATCGCCGCCCGATTTGACCAGCGCCTTGCCGGTGCCGTTGGCGAGCATGTAGGTGTCGTAGACCCAATGCACGGTGTTGGGCGAGCATTGCGAGCCCGTCAGATCCGAGGACGCCGATCCGGAATTCAGATTGACGACGTTGCGCTCCTTGGCGACGTTTGCAACCGCAAGCCCCACACCGGAGCTTGCGAGGTCGACGAACACATCGACCTTTTCGACGTCGATCCATTGCTTGGCGATGTTGGTGCCGACATCCGGCTTGTTCTGGTGATCGCCGGAGATCACCTCGATTTTCCAGCCCTTGGCCAGAAGTCCGGAATCCTCGATCGCCATTTGCGCGGCAACGGTCGAGCCCGGACCGCCGATGTCCTGATAGAGACCGGATTGATCGCCGAGGCTTCCGATCTTGACGATCTTGTCGAGTTTTTCCTGCGCGAGCGCGCTGCCCGCGAAACCGAAGCCAAGCACCAGCGTCGCAATTAATCGCTTCATGCTTCCGTCTCCCCACTTATTTTCAGGTTTTCAGGCAGAAATCATCCGCCAGCCATTATGTCCGGGGGCGGCCGCCATTGCCATAGTCATTTGAGATCACATCGCGTGGTTCATTAATCTTGCGTTAGCGAAAGAAATGGCGGAACGCGGTATAGAGTACGACCAGGACGGCAAAAATCAGGGCGACGGGAAGCCTGGGTTTTTCTCGCGACCCCTGTGCCGCCTTTGGCCGTTGGGGAGCCGGGCGCTTGAACGCCGTGACATTGTCCGATGCCGGGCTGGTCTCGTTCGCAGGGGGTTGGACCTGGGGTGGCTCGCCCGCGCCGCCCATCTCCTCATAATAGCTCTTGTAGATGAGTTGGATCACCGCCTCGGTGGCCTCAGCCTCCGATTGATCGGCCAGCAGCGCCTTATAACGATCGAGGAAGGCCTGGGCTTCGGTCGGCAAAGCGGCCGCGCCGTTGAGCTTGGCCATCATATGCCAAGTCGCGAAATCGGCTCTCGCCTTGGTATCGGCGCGGCGGGCGATCATCATGTCGGCGGCTTTGATCAAGATGGCCTAGGCTCCTTCTTACGGTAATTTCTGAGGTTTTGTGGCTAAACCACTCTATATATTGCCGGTGATGATCAGAATGAGCCGGATCGCATAACCGGTCGTGGTGCGCAATATCGCTGAAATAATATCAAGATTGAGACCGAACTGCGAACCGGCGAGCGGAAGCAGAATCAATATGCTGATCAGGATCAACATCCCGAACGGCTCCAGGCGCGACAGCGGGAGCGCCAGCGCCTTCGGCAACACCCCGACCGCGACGCGCCCGCCATCCAAAGGCGGGATCGGCATCATGTTAAAAATCGCCAGGATCACATTGAT